>WRJQ01000004.1 GCA_009778485.1 Oscillospiraceae bacterium | reverse complement strand
TATCTGTTGCGGGCGCAGGAGAATTGAAGGGAGCTGTCCTTAGTACGAGAGGACCGGGATGGACGCACCTCTGGTGCACCAGTTGTCGTGCCAACGGCATAGCTGGGTAGCTAAGTGCGGACGAGATAAACGCTGAAAGCATCTAAGCGTGAAACTCTCCCTGAGATAAGTTCTCCCATCCTTTATGGAGTAAGGGTCGATGTGGACTACATCGTCGATAGGCCGGAGGTGTACGCATGGCAACATGTTTAGCTGACCGGTACTAATCACCCGAGGGCTTGATCTTTTAGCAGCGTTATGCAGGCTCACCTTGCTTCCAATGTCTTTGTTCAGTTTTGAGGGTACAGTACGCACAACCCCCCGTTACCCCCGTTGCCCCCGTCTATTACAAATGCGAACCTGTTCGCATTTGAGAGGAGGAGCGACGAAGCGAGCGAGCGTTCGGCGCAGCCGGACGCGAGACTTAGCGAAGTCCGCGACGACGAAGTTGGTGTTTATTACGGTGAGGATCCACCCGTTCCCATTCCGAACACGGCAGTTAAGCTCACTTGTGCCGACGATACTTGGCCGGCGACGGCCCGGGAAAATAGGTATTCGCCAACACAAAGCAAGGGCTGGAGTTTATTGACTCCAGCTCTTGCTTATTCCTGCCCGCCTCAGTCTGTGAAGCTTTGGGCCCAGTATATTCTCCCGTTCGCGTCCATGGCGACGCCCACGCCGAGTTTGCCCAGGTTCGGATCAACGATGTTCTCTTTGTGCCCGGGCGAAGCCATCCAGCCGGCGACCACTTCCGCCGGCGTCGTTTGCCCATAGGCGATGTTCTCGGCGGCGCGGCTGTAAACCACCCCGTTTTCTGCGAACGCCGTAAAGCAGTCGCTGCCGTCAGGCCGCGTATGCGAGAAGTATTCGATAGCCTCGAGCGCGCGCTGGTAGGCAGTCGCCGTGAGAGCGGCAGTCTGCACCAGGGCGGGCAGCCCGGCTTTGCTGCGCTCCGCGTTCGTCAGCCTGAACACCTCGCTTGCGAACTCATGCAAATCTACGACACGAACGGTTACGCTGCCGCTGACGCCGTTTTTCGCCGTGGCGGTAATCACTATTTCCCCGCCGGCTTCGCAGTTGACCCGGCCTTCGCCGTCGAGCTCTTTCGCTGCGCCGCTGACGCTTATGCCGTATGTCTTGTCGGTCGCGTCGTCAGGCAGAATCCTTACGGTGAATGAGCATTCGTCACCCACCATATATACCCGCCGGTCAGCGCTGACGCTGATCGACGTTACCGGTACAGTCACCGTGACATGGCAGTATGAAGAGACTCCGTCGGCAGTACAGCTAATGATTGTCGTACCGGCGCCAATGGCGTATATTGTCCCGTCGGCATATACGATAGCTACGCCCTGGTCGCTCGAGGAGTAGAGTACCCGGGCGTTCGTTGCGTCAGCAGGCTGAACCGTGGTGTGGAGCGTGATGCGCTCTCCGCGTGCCATGGCGACGACTATCTTGTCCAGAACGACGGATGTGACAGGCACGTATGGCGGGCGCTCAGGGCTTTGCTGCGGTGGAGTATTGTTTTGTTGCGGCGGAGTGTTGCTCTCTTGTGGTGGCGCGTCGCTTTCTTGCGGCGGCGCGCTACTGCCTTGCGGCGGAGCCTCGCTGTCCTGCGGAGCCGTCCTGCCTTGCTGCGGCGGCTGGCCCGGTGGCGACTCGCTCCCCGCTGCTATTGCCGGGACTCCTTCGAGCGGGGGAGCCTCGTCTTCTATGTCGAAGTCAGGAGACAGCTTGCCGTCAGCGCGGATCTCCCCGGTACTGTTGTATCGGGTGTCCGGTTCGGTCGGCGAGGTTTTCTCTGTAGGCTGCGGCGACTGTGGCGCCTGCGTTTCAGCTTCTGCGACAGGCTCTATTGCGTACTCCGCGAATCTGGATGCAAGCATCGAGCAAGCCGATGAAGTAAGTAGTATCAGCAGCGCTGTAAGCAATGCGAGTAGTCTGTTGGTTTTCACAGTTGTACCTTTCGCTAGTGTGATTATCCCGGTGCATTATAGTGGATTATACAACTAAGACAGACCAATTGCAAGCTGAACGGTTATCAGAAAGTATGCCACACAGCCTCCTCGCGTACTTTACAAACACTTTACATTCCCCTTACATTTTACTGATATTTTATATTTCACGTTACCGGTAAAATGCCCCTGTAATCTTGCGATAATATTCAAAGAGGGGAAAGAAATGAAGAAGATACTCACATCACTCGCCCTGGTAGCGGCGATCCTGCTCCTGCTGTGCGCCTGCAACGGAAAATCCAACTTCGACAAGACGAAGAACATCTCGGTGACGACCCGCGAGGACGGCAGCGGCACAAAGACAGCATTCATGGAAATCATAGGCCTCAAAGGCAAAGAGGACCCGGCAAACGTCATCATGCAAACCGGTACGGCGGGCATACTGACAGAGGTGAAGGGCAATCCCGCTGCTATTGCGTACGAAAGCCTCGGCTATGTGACGAGCGACGTCAAGATGCTCAAAGTCGACGGAGTTGAAGCCACGGTTGCGAACATTAAGAGCGGTTCATACAAAATCTCCCGCCCCTTGTCGGTGGTCTATAAAGAATCATCGCTCGCGGACGACGTGAACAAAGCCTTTTTCACATTCCTGCAATCGAGCGACGCGCAGAAGATCATCACCGACAAAGGCTATGTCTCGGTAGTTGACAACGCCTCCGCTTACACAGCCAACGGAGCCCTCTCCGGCAGCATCGACGTCAGCGGCTCCACATCGCTTCAACCGCTTATGATCGACCTTGCGGCCGCCTTCGAGAAGCTTCAGGACAATATAAAGGTCAATGTGTCCGGCGGCGGCTCCGGAACGGGGTACAAGAATGCGGACGAGGGAGTTTCGGAGTTCGGCATGATCAGCGAAGAGTTCGCGATAGAAAAAGCCGCTTCCTGCACCCACAGCATAGTCTGCAAGGACGGCATAGCCGTGATAGTCCACAAGGATAACCCTCTTGCGACCATCACAATGGAGCAGCTCAAGAACATCTACGACTTCGAGGCCGGATCTAACGCCATAACGAAATGGGATGCGCTGATAAAATGATGATCAAAGCCTACCGCTATATCAAAGCCAGGGATGCCGTCATGCGCGGCATATTCCTGTTTTGCGCAGTGTTCGCTGTGCTTGCCCTCGGGTGCATATGCGTATTCCTGTTTGCGGAAGGTTTGCCATTCATCGGCAAGGTAGGCGTATCCAACTTTTTCGGAACAAAGTGGCATCTGGACAGCGGCGCATACGGTATCCTGTCGATGATAGTCGCCTCGCTTTACGTGACAGGTTTATCGACTCTCATAGGTATCGCCATCGGCTTGTTCACGGCGATCTGCCTGTACAAGTTCTGCCCGGCGAAGGCCGTCAACCCGATACGCCAGCTCATAACGTTGCTGGCAGGCATCCCTTCCGTGATATATGGCCTGTTCGGCATGATCGTCATCGTTCCATTCCTGCGGGACAACATTTCGTCGAACGGAGTCGGCTACGGCATACTCGCGGCCAGCCTGGTCCTTTCGGTGATGATACTGCCAACTATTGTGAGCATAAGCCTCGACGCGCTGAACAGCGTCCCGAGAAGCTACTACGAGGGCGCGCTCGCGCTGGGGGCGACCAGCGAGCAAAGCGTGTTCAAGGTCATGCTCCCTGCGGCAAAAAGCGGCATTCTCGCCGCTGTTGTTCTGTCGATCGGGAGGGCTATCGGCGAGACGATGGCAGTCATCATGGTAATCGGCGGCTCGCCCGCTATGCCGGGCAGCCTTTTCCAGTCGGTCAGGACAATGACGGCAAATATAGCTATGGGCGCGACCGAGCTGTCGGGGGACGCCGCCACCGCGCTCGTATCCACCGGCGTCGTGTTATTCTGCTTCACGCTGCTGCTTAACACAAGCATCTCATTACTAAAAGGCGGGTTCAAACGTGAAAGCAAGAGCGCATAGAAAAGAGATCAGGAAATACTCCGTTTTGAAAGTCGTCGCGCAGACAGCGCTCGGCCTAACGCTTGTCGCGCTTTGCGCTGTGACGTTGTTCGTGCTCGCCCGCGGTATACCGCATGTCAACACGCAGCTTCTATTCGGCGACTACGGGATGTATCCCTCGATCAAGCCCGCTCTGATAGGTACATTGTACCTGATAGTCATTTCAATACTTATCGCTGCGCCCATCGGCATAGGGAGTGCAGTGTTTTTGACCGAGTATACAAGGAGCAACAGCCGTCTCACCAGGACGATCCGGATTGCCACCGAGACTCTGGCCGGGATACCATCTATCGTCTATGGGATTTTTGGATACCTTGTTTTCGTCGTCGCGCTCGGTTTCAAATACTCGCTCATCGGAGGAGGCATCACGCTTGCCATTATGATACTGCCCGTCGTCGTCAGATCGACGGAGGAGAGCCTGCTCGCGGTTCCGCGCATTCTCCGCGAAGGGAGCTTCGCGCTGGGTTCTTCAAAGGTCAGGACGATTTTCTCGGTTGTCCTGCCCTGTGCGTCGAGCGGTATCGTAACCTCATTGATTCTTGCCGTCGGGCGCGTTATGTCCGAAAGCGCGGTTCTGATCCTGACCATTGGCATGGTGGTGAATAAAATCCCGGAGGGCTTTGCCTCGCCGGGTACTAGCCTTGCGCTAGATGTATATTATTTTGGATCGCACGGTTACCCGGAGCAGGCGGCTGCTACGGGAGTCGTGCTGCTTGTCCTGGTGGTGTCGATAAATATACTCGCGACCGTTCTGGGAAAAGCGTTAGGTAGAGGAGAACTTGTTGATGGGTAATAATCAGATAGATACGGCGCGCGACTCCGAAGCGGTACGGGTCGAAGAGGGCGGCGCAGCCCTTAATAACGGCGGGCTGCCGGAGAGTTCCGATATGTATAACATAACTGTGCGAAATTGCGACTTGTATTACGGGGATTTCCAGGCCCTCAAGAGTGTCAGCATAGACATTGAAGAGCGCGAGGTCACGGCGCTCATCGGGCCTTCAGGCTGCGGCAAGTCGACGTTCATTAAGACGCTCAACAGGATGAACGACCTCGTAGAGGGCTGCCGCATCACGGGCGAGATACTGATTGGCGGCAGGGATATTTATGCCAAAAGCACAGACGTGACCTTGCTGAGAAAGAATGCGGGAATGGTGTTTCAAAAGCCGAACCCTTTCCCCATGAGCATATATGACAACATTGCCTTCGCTCCGCGTACTTTCGGCATCAAGAAAAAAATAGAGCTCGACGTCATCGTGGAGAGTTCGTTAAAACATGCCGGATTATGGCTTGAAGTAAAAGACAGGCTCAAGAAGAACGCGATGGGCCTCTCCGGAGGCCAGCAGCAAAGGCTGTGCATAGCCCGCGCTCTGGCGGCGGATCCGAAGATACTGCTTATGGACGAGCCGACGAGCGCCCTTGACCCTATTTCAACAGGAAGAATCGAAGAGTTGATAAATGAGCTGAAAACAGAGTATACTATAGTCATAGTCACTCACAACATGCAGCAAGCGACGCGAATATCAGATAAAACCGCGTTTTTCCTTCTGGGGGAGATAATCGAGTACGGCACAACGGAGAGCATTTTCTCAATGCCAAAGGATAAGCGCACCGAGAACTATATAACAGGCAGATTTGGGTAATCCAACTGTTCAGGTACCCCGCCCGGGCGCTGTAACGGGTACCTGAACAGACGCCGGGGAGTTGCACCAGGAAGGGGCTATGCTATAATGTCAATACGAGCAAGATACGAGAAAGAACTCCAGAGCGTTTTCGACACGCTTGTGCTGATGTGCCGCCACATTGAAATCGCGATCGAAAAATGCGTAAAGGCTATGATTGACCGGGACTTCGAGCTTGCCGGAGAAGTGAGCGAAGACCATAAATTGATAGACCAGATGGAGCGAGAAATCGAGCAGTCATGCCTGCGGATCCTGCTCATGGAACACCCCGTCGCGAGCGACTTCCACGAAGTCTCCGCAGCGCTCAAGATGATCACCGACCTCGAGCGCATCGGGGACCAGGCGTGGGACATCGCGGAGATTGTGACGCAGTTCGGCGACGAGGACTACATAAAAAAACTGGAGCACATACCGCAGATGGCGATTATCGTGATCCAGATGGTCAAGGACGGCGTGCACGCTTACATCAACCGCGACCTTACGCTTGCCAGGTCGCTTGATAAGACTGACGACAAGGTCGACGATCTGTTCAACACGGTTATGGCAGATCTGACGGCTCTCATAAGGAAGAACCCGGACAACGCCGAGCAGGCGATCATGCTTATGATGATAACGAAGTACCTTGAGCGCATCGGCGACCATGCAGTCAATATCGGCGAGTGGGTGGAGTACGCGATCACAGGCATACGCCCGGAAGGGAACGAGGTTCCGGCTCGCTTCAGCAGGCGGATCAATGAATCATAAGGAGAAGGCTTCCGCAGGACGCCGTTAAGTAGATATGAAACAGACGATTTTTGCTGTCGAGGATGACGCCGCGATACAGGAACTTTATACATACTCGCTGGCAGACGACTTCGATTGCCGCTGCTTCTATGACGGGGAATCATTTTTCGATGCGCTGGCGGGTTGCGTCCCCGATCTCGTTTTGCTTGACATCATGCTGCCCGGCGAGGACGGCTTCGCAATCTTGTCGCGGCTCAAGTCTGAAAGCAAGACCGCCCTTGTGCCGGTTATTATGGTGTCCGCGAAAGGCGAGGAGATAACGAAGGTCAAAGGGCTTAACATGGGGGCGGACGATTATATCGCCAAACCTTTCGGCGTTATGGAACTTGTAGCGCGGGTCAAGGCGAATCTGCGAAAGAATCCGAAGAACGACGCTGCCGGCAGCTCTTTCAAAGACATAGCCATTGACTACGCGAAGCACCGCATAAACGTCAATGATACGCCAATCCGGACTACGCTCAAGGAGTACAACTTGCTCAGCCTGCTTTGCGAGAACGCTGAAAAGGTGCTGGACAGGGAGTACATTTTTCGCGAAGTATGGGGAGAAGGGTTCATGGGCGAGACAAGGACGCTTGATATTCATATAAAGGAACTGCGGAAGAAACTGTCCGGGGCGCAGAGCTCCGCCGCGATACAAACTATCCGGGGTGTAGGGTATATGCTGACATGAGAAAACGGGTCTTTTTATTTACGACGCTGATCGTGCTCGCAGGGCTTCTGTGCTTCTTTTTCGTGTCCATTTACATAACGCAAGAAGGCTACCTGAATATCGCGAAAGATACTGTGATGGAAACGGCAAGGATATGCGCCAATCTCTACAGCGATGAGACTGACGCCGCATCGTTTGTGAAAGCCGGAGGCGATGTGAGGATTACCATAATATCATCGGAGGGCAACCTTATCGCCGACAGCCGGCCGATTGACATAAGTGCGGTCGAGAACCACTTGGACAGACCGGAAGTCCAGGCTGCCCTTAACGACGCGCCCGAAGCGCATGTGCGGCGTTCAGGCACTCTCGGCGTCGATTTCGTCTATTACGCGCTGAAGCAAAGCAGCGGGGCGGGATATGTCTTTATCCGCGCTGCCGTGCCGGTAGCAAAGGTTGGCGGGTACCTCTCCCAATCCCTGCCTCTGCTGATCCTGGTAACGGTGGCAATCGCTCTGCTCAGTCTCGTCTTGTCGCGCAGCCTTATTCGCCGGATTGTAAAGCCTTTCGAATCAGTTGAGCGAAGGCTGGGCCTGCTGCTTGGGGGCGAGTATTCCGCGCAGCCGGTTGCTCGCAGTTATGAGGAAATCGACGCGGTTGCGCAGGATATCGAAGACATCGCGCAGTTGCTGCAAAGCAGCTTCGCCTCCATGCGCGAAGAAAAAAGCAAAGCGGATTATATTCTAAACAACATCAGCGACGGGATTTTCATCGTCGACGAGAGCAAGAATATCTCTCTTGTAAACTCTGCCGCGCTTACCGTTTTCGATGTGACCCCGGAGATTGCCGGCAAGAACGTGAGCTACTTGTCGTACGATGAAACCCTTATCGCTGCTGTCGACGATTGCGTCGCCCGGGGCAAGAGCTCGCTTTTCGAGCTTGCCCTCGGGGGGAAGATATATCTCGTGACTGTGAAGAGGCTCCCCGGCACTGAGTTTACCATGGTCGTCCTGTCGGACATTTCGGATGGGCGCGAGAACGAAAAGAGAAGGGAAGACTTCTTCGCGAACGCTTCCCACGAGCTTAAGACTCCGCTCACCGCAATAAAAGGGTTTAACGAACTGACCGCCATCAATAATAAGGATGAGCGGGTTGGTAAGTACATCGAGAGCATCACCAGGGAGACGGATCGAATGCTGGCGCTTATCGACGATATGCTAAAACTGTCTGAGCTTGAAAACACGCGTGGGCTTAATTCGGTTCCTGTGTCGCTCGCCGGCGTTGCAGGCGAAGTGTGCGACACTTTGTCAGTCGCCATAAGCGGGAAGTCGATAACCGTTAACTCATCCGGCGACGCTCTGGTCAGCGCGGAACCCGGGCACGTTTACGACTTGGTCAAGAATCTCGTGGAGAACGCGGTCCGGTACAGCGATCAGGGCGGGAGCGTTTCCATAAAGATTGAAAGTGAGAAAAAGGGCGCGGCGCTCTATGTGATTGATGATGGCATCGGAATATCGCCGGGAGAGCAGACGCGGATATTCGAGAGGTTCTACCGTGTTGAAAAAAGCCGCTCGCAAAGGAGCGGCGGCACGGGGCTGGGGCTTTCCATCGTAAAGCATATTTGCGCTACTTACGGTTGGGAGCTTTCGCTAAAGAGCAAGCTCGGCGTCGGCACAGAGGTTAAGGTGGCTTTCGGCAGGTCTGAACGAATATCGTAGCCCCGTGGTGGTTTACCTCCATGAATCCTTCCGAGTTGATGGCGTCCTTCCAGACGCCGTCGTTTTTTATGCGTATGGTACCAACGGACACAGGCGTTATAAGCGGCGTGTGGCCGGCCAGGACTGTCACAAACCCGTCGGAGGACGCGACTGTGACAGCCTCGACGTCGCCGTGGAAGAACTCCCGCTCGGGCGTCAGGATTTGCAGCCTAAGCATTTTCATAACGCTTTCGCTTTCTCGCGCACATCGTCGATGTCGCCTACCATGAAGAAGGCAGCTTCCGGCAGGTTGTCGGCCTCGCCGCCCAGTATGGCAGTCAGCGACCTGATTGTGTCTTCCAGCGCAACATACCGGCCGGGTATCCCGGTAAAAGCCTCTGCGACAGAAAAAGGCTGGGACATGAACTGCTGGATGCGCCTTGCCCTGTAGACTGTCTTGCGGTCGTCTTCGCTCAGTTCGTCCATGCCGAGTATTGCGATGATGTCGCGCAGCTCGCGGTACCTGTTCAGGCAGGCGGTGACGCCCCGGGCGGCATCGTAGTGCGACTTGCCGATTATGCCGGGTTCCAGTATGCGCGAGAAGGACTCCAGAGGCGATACGGCGGGGTAGACGCCTATCTCCGCGACGCTCCTTGACAGGACGGTCGTCGCGTCGAGATATGAGAATATCGTCGCGGGGGCGGGGTCGGTCAAGTCGTCGGCAGGCACATAGACAGCCTGGACGGAAGTAATCGATCCGTTTTTCGTCGATACTATGCGCTCTTGCAGGCTGCCCAGCTCATTGGCGAGCGTCGGCTGGTATCCTACCGCGGACGGCAGGCGGCCGAGCATGGCCGAGACTTCGTTTCCGGCTTGGACATACCTGTAGATATTGTCAATGAACAGGAGCACATCCCTGTTCATCTCATCGCGGAAGTACTCAGCCATGGTCAGGCCTGTGAGGCCGACTCTCATGCGCGATCCGGGCGGTTCGTTCATCTGCCCGAACGCAAGCGCTGTTTTTTCAATCGCGCCTGAGTTTTTCATATCCTGCAGCAGTTCGGCGCCTTCGCGGCTCCTTTCGCCGACGCCGGCGAAGACAGAGTAGCCTCCGTGGATTGTGGCAATGTTGTAGATAAGCTCCATTATGAGCGTCGTCTTTCCGACGCCGGCGCCCCCGAAGAGCCCGATTTTGCCGCCTTTTGAGTAAGGGGTCAGCAGATCGATGACTTTGATCCCGGTCTCGAAGAACTCTGTCACCGGGCTCACTTCGTGGAACTCAGGCGGTCGGCGGTGGATGTCCCACAGCGTCGCAGCGTCGATTCGCGGCCCGCCGTCTATCGGACGGCCCAGCACGTCGACGACCCGGCCAAGTACGCTGGTTCCGACAGGTACCCGTATGCCTCGGCCTGTCGCCGTGACTTTTACGCCGCAGTTGAGCCCATCCGTCGCTTCCAGCGCGACGCAGCGGACGACGCCCGGCGATGGGTTAGCCGCGACTTCCATGTGCCGGCCGCATTCGGTGATGAGCAGGTCGTTCAGTTTCGGTTCTCCCGCTCCCGGAGGGAAGCGGACGTCGAGTACCGGACCGCTGATCCTGATCAGTTCGCCGGTACCGGTTGCAGAGGCTGTTGCGTCCATGCCCATTCACCTCGTTTCAATCTTCTTCCATTGGTTGTATCTTTTTCCAGCCGCCGAACAGCAGCACGATGAGCGAGAAGCAAGCGAGAATCAGGATTGGCAGGCCGAAGCCCTCGAATGTGATTTCGCGGATGTTCCCAAGCCCGCGCGCGAGCCAGTAACCGGGGGATATCCACGCCAGCTTCTTCATGAACTCCGGCACCAGATCCAACGGCCAGAAGAGGCCGCCGAGCATCGCGAATACTGTAGCAATCATCGTAATGACGACAGAGGCCGCGCCCAGGTCTCGAAGCGATGATACGAGCGCGAACACTATTCCGACGCTGAACAAGTTATACAGGCTAAGCAGGAGGAAGAGGGCCGCCGTGTTGGGAACGGCGCCCATAAGCAGCTCTAACGCGATTAGCATAAATGCGGCGGTGACTTCAGTAGCGAGAAAAGCGGCCAGCGTGCCTTGGACAAGGACGCTCCTCGTCGACTGCGGCAGTACGCCGAGCCTGTCCGGCATTCCCCTGCGTTTGTCGTCGATGAGAGTCTTGATTATGAAGTACGAAGTGTACAGCGAGATAAAACCGTAAAAGCCGAGCCAGAAGGCTATATTGTCCCAACTGTCAGTTGGCAGGATTGTTACGTCTACTGCGGAGTTTTTCTCCCACGCGGCAAGAATCGCGGGGTCTTCCGTGCCGAGCAGCATAAGCGCGCGCGTGATGTTCTGCGCGGAGACGTTGCCAAGCGACGAAATATCGGATATCGTCAGCGAGTAGCCCTCAAGCTCAGGAACTCGCCCGGCCAGTATGTCCGGTCCGTAACCGTCGCGTATGAGCAGCACCCACGGCACTTCGGAGTCGGTCAGCACTGCTGCGATGTCATCTTCGCTGACATCCTGAATGGTGAACCGCTTTTTCAGTTGCTCTACGAGCGTCCGCGAGAGAATAGAGTCATCCATGTCCGTGACGCCAAAGCGCATGCCGGCTGTGACGTCGTCGTTTTCGACAGTATCGCCGCTGGTATTCACGTAGGCCAGGCCGGCGATTATCACGGGGAATATCAGCATAAAGACCCAGTTCACAGGCTGCTTGAATATACGTCCCAGGACCGATAGGAAAATCGTCATTTCAAAGTCCATTCCTTTCGTTTTGCTTCAGGCACAAATCGTCCATGAAAAGGAATGGACTTTTTGTGCATCAACTCGCGGTTCCCGCGCGTCGCGGATTTCCCCGAAGGGGGAGCGATTGGCACATTATCTCGGGTAGCGTGATTTATCACGCTACCCGTCTCCTTCCCGATACGAACGCGAGCATGAGCAAGACAAGGCACAAGGCGTAAAGAATTATCAGGTTGGAGGTCATCTTCGCCTCGTTGCCGCCGAAGATCGCGCCGAAAATGACCGTATGGGCCATCGAGTTTGGCGCGTACTGGAATACCTTATCCATCTCTCCGAATGATACTTTCGCGTAACCTTTCGATACGAATGTCATCGTCCAGAACAGAGCCTGCGAGATCCCCATGACCGCGCCGTTATGGCGGATAGCCATGGTGAGGAATATGCAAAGCGCCTGCGAGAATAAAACGATTGCAAACAGGGTCAGGAGCACAAGCGGGATCCGCTCTCCCCAGTAGACGCCGTACACGAGCCCGGTGAAGGCGAACGTCACCATCCCTTGCAGGAAGCTCGTTACGGAAGCCGCCGCGAACATCCCGCCTATCAGCGCCGGCTTAGAGGCTGAAGTGGTCAGCATCCTCCGCCCTGTGTCGCTGAGCAGGCCTTTGTTGAACAGGTCAAGCCCGTTCATGCCGGTGTAGAGCAGGATCATCACGAGCATCGTCACCGCGTAGTAGTCTATCGAGCCCGGTATTCTGGTTCCCAGCGGGATGTCCTTTACGCTGACGTCTTTGCCCAGGATGTCGTACACGTTTTTGCCGCTCATCGCAGCGATTACCGCCGCTGAGCCGATTTGCTTGTATGAGTCGATCAGCGACATCGTGAGCTGCGTGTACAGGCCTCCCACTCCGGGGCGTATAACGGATACTTCGCCGTTTTCTTCTACAATTGCTGCGACGACTTCCTCGTTGGACGCGAGCCGCTCCGCTTCTTCGCGGTCCGTAAACGTTACGTCGAGAAACCGGGATACTTCATCGTTTTGCAGGAAGGTCCCAAGCAGCCCGCCCGGATCCGCAGCGGCAGCGACGGCGGCCGGCTCGAGGTCAGTCTCAGGCGTGATATACGCGCTGAGCGCGCTGCCGAGTACGAGTATGATCACGATAGGGAAGCAGATCAGTATTGCTACGCTGACCGGGTTGCGCCATAGAAACTTGCTCCCCATCCAAAATGTCGCCAGAAAAGCCTTCATGTTTCGTTACCATCTCTCAGTTTCTTGCCGGTTAGCGTCAGGAACGCGTCCTCCAGCGTCGGGCGATGCGCTTCCACTCCCAGGATCACATAGGGGGTGGCGCACTCGAGTATGCGCGCGAGGTTCTGCGAGTCTGCCTTGCTCGTGACAAGAAGGGTCCTGCCTTCTCCTTCGCAGCGCAGCACGCCCTGAACCTTTGAAATGCTTTCCTTTAATGAGGGCGCCGGGTCGCGTACTTCGACGGAGACAGTTTCCTCGATGAGCGTCGAGCGCGTCAGTTCTTCGACGCTGCCGCCGGCTATGACCCGCCCGGCGTCCATTATAAGTACCCTGGAACACACTCGCTCCACTTCCTCCATGTAATGGGAGGTGTAGAGAACCGTCGTGCCTTGCTTGTTCATCAGTTCCACAAAGTCCAGTATATGGTTGCGCGACTGCGGGTCGATGCCGACTGTCGGTTCGTCCAGTATGAGGAGTTCCGGTTTGTGTATTATCGCGCAGCCGATATTGAGCCTGCGCTTCATGCCGCCGGAGAACTTCTTCGGGGCTTTGCCGGCGACGTCGGATAATCCGAGGACATCGAGCGCTTCCGCCACGCGGTCCTTCAGCGTGGCTCCGGTCACGCCGTAGAGCCGTCCGAAGTAGTTCAGGTTATCCCGTGCGCTGAGCGTCTCGTATAGGGCGAGGTCCTGCGGGACAAGCCCGATCTTCTTTTTTATCGCGGCGGCCGTGCCGCGCATCTCGCTCCCGAACAGCTTGACCTCGCCCGAGTCCGCTGTCGTCAGCCCTGTCAGTACGCGTATCGCGGTGGTTTTTCCTGCGCCGTTGGGGCCCAGCAGCCCAAGGGCTTCCCCTTCGTTCACCGTCAGATCCAGGTTGTCGAGGGCGGTGTGCGCATTGTAGCGCTTAACGATGCCGGTCATTGATACAATCAATTGGTATGTTCTCCTCTCATTTCCGCAACGATCCATTACAATTGCGGGTGCGCTGTTATCGACATTTCATTCGTTATCGCGCTCTGCCGCGCGAGATTATGCTTGGTTCGCAGCCCGTCGAGCATTTCCGAAGCGTTTTTCGTCGATGTGTGCATAGCGTTCATTCGCGCGTAGTGCTCGCTCGCGTACGCCTGAACCAGCACTCCGAACAAAAGCCCAATTGTATACTGCGGTACCAGCATGTCGAGCACAGTCTGCGGCGACGGGTGGTATAGTATCTCCACGAGCGACTCCGCGTCGCTGACGTCGTCATAATCGTGGAGTATTATCGGCAGAAGCCTGAACTCGACCGGCTTCCCTTTGGAGTCTCCGTAGAATGAAGTATAAATAATCCTGATGTCGTCCGTCAGTTCATCTTCGTACAGGCGCGTCAGTTCGCTCGCGACTTCGCGCGCTTTGGCGAGAGTCGGATCGTGCACAATTCCAAGCAGCGCGATGTCGGGAATGATGCCATGGGCAATAAAGAAGTCTTCGGCGGTGTGCCCCAGGGTTATCAAAGCGCTGCCCGGCGTCTCCTTGAGCCTCGCCAGAGTGTAGTTGAGCACGTTCGCGTTATGCGCGCCGCACAGGCTCTTGTCGCCGGATATAACGAGGAATGTATTGTGGCTGCGCGGGCGCTCCAGGAAACAAGGGTGCGTCGTTTCGTGCGGAGACGTCAGCAGTTCCTTCATCATGCGGCGGATGTTTGCGAAATACAGTCGGTTTTGGTCGATATGCCCCATTACCTGGCGCATCCTGTTGGAGGAGATCATTTCCATCGCGCCCGTAATCTTTTGCGTTTGCTCGACTGCCGCCATATGGCGGCGAATCTCATTCGTTCCCGGCATGGGCAATACCTCCTCCCGCAGAGTACTCGGACATAAAGAGCTTCATCAGCCTTGCAAGGTCCTCCCTGTCGCTATCCGTCAGTTGGCCTGTGGAGACGACGCCGCGCATGACCGCCCTGCCGCTATCGGCCAGAAAGTCCATAAGGGCCGGAACGATCCGGTCTATCTCGGCCTCATCTGCCTCCCCAAACAGGTTCATCGAAGCAGCAAGTAGCAGCGAGACTTGCTCCGCGAGCGTGTAGTTTCTCTCCGTGGGCTGGATCAGAAGGCGCGTCAGCCTTTCGCCGCGCTTGAGCTGGGCAGCCGTCGCTGAGTCGATATCCGCGCCGAACTGCGCGAACACCGCGATGTCCCTGTATTGGGCGACTTCGAGCCTCAGGCTTACCGACACGTCGCGCATAGCCCTGCTCTGCGCGGCGCGCCCGACGCGTGAAACCGAAAGGCCGACGTTTATCGAGGGTCGGCGGCCTGCATTGAACATTTCCGTGTCGAGGAAAATCTGCCCGTCGGTGATGGATATAATATTGGTCGGGATATACGCGGAGATGTCGCCCGCAAGCGTCTCGACTATTGGAAGCGCCGTCATCGAACCCCCGCCGTGCTCCGGGGCGAGCTTCGCGGAGCGTTCGAGCAGTCTGCTGTGCAAGTAGAATACGTCGCCCGGGTAGGCTTCGCGCCCCGAAGGACGGCGAAGCAGCAAGGACATGGTCCGGTACGCCACGGCGTGTTTCGACAGGTCGTCATAGATCACCAGGGTGTCGCGCCCCTTGTACATGAAGTCTTCCGCGATGGCGCATGCGGCGTAAGGCGCTATATACTGCATCGCAGCCGTGTCGCTGCCGAACGCGGCGACTATTATCGTGTGCTCGAGCGCACCTGCTCTTTCGAGCGTATGCGCGACGCCCGCGACTGTGGACGCTTTTTGCCCGATTGCGCAATATATGCAAATAACGCCGCTATCGCGCTGGTTGATCATCGCGGAGAGCGCAATCGAGGTTTTTCCCGTCTGCCTGTCCCCGATTATCAGTTCGCGTTGGCCGCGCCCGATCGGTATCATGCTGTCGATTGAGAGTATGCCCGTTTCGAGAGGCGTATCAACCGGAGCCCGCTGTATTATCGTCGGCGCCGGCGCTTCGATTGCGCGCCGCTTGAGGCTTCTCAGCTCCCTGTCGTCCAGCGGGTTCCCCAGCGGGTCGATTATCCGCCCGAGGAGTTCTTCGCCTACGCAAATCTCCGCAGCGCGTCCTGTCCCGCGCACCATGCCCGATGGCATGGCTGTTCCGCCCAGCAGCGCGGCGCCGGCTCCGCCAAGGCTGACGTCCATGATCAGCCCCGCGGCTCCGCCGTCAAACTCAACAAGTTCCCCGGCATGGCAGTTTGACAAGCCGCTGATATGCACGATATCGTCGCTGCAGCTCTCCACGACGCCATACTCGTATATGAGGGGATCCGCTGCCGCAGATAAGACGCGTTCCCTGAGCAACGCGCTTACGGACGTGAATGACGGAGGTTCGACTTCAGCGCCGGCGTCTGTTTCCAGCATGAGGCGGCTGAGTTCGTCCAGGCGGGAGCCAAAGCTTGCGTCATAGACTTTTCCATCGACTATCGCAATGAATCCGCCGGTTATTTTTTCGTCCGTAGTTACCTCGAAGTCGAGCTCCCTGCCGAGCCTGCGTTTGAAGCCGGCGCGCACAGTTTCGACCAGCGCGGAATCCTTGTCCGAGGCTACGATAAGAAGAGGCTTTTCCATAAAGGGCGCTTATCCTTCCTCGCGAAAGAATTCTTCCGCTGCGCTGAGGCTGTCGGATTGCGCGACTTCGCGCTTGAGGATGTTCGCGGCCATTTTCGCCGCGAGTTCAGTCACTTCGCGGCGCGCGCTGTCAACGGCCTGCTCCCGCTCCTCCGCTATGCGTTCGCGGGCGCGGCCAAGCATGTCGGCGGATTTTTCGCGTGCGTCGTCCAGTATCCGCTCCGCTTCCTCTGCCGCCTTTACCCTACTCTCTCGCATTGAATCTCGCGCGCGCGACTCAATACCTTCCAGTTCGTCCGCGTACTCCTGTTTGAGCTCCCGGGCGTCAGCCAGAGTCTTATCGGCCTCTTCCAGCTCGCTGCGGACCCGCCCCGCGCGCTCGGACAGGTGTTTGCTGATTGGTTTCCAGAGGATGAGGCGCAGCAGTATGAAGAGCACCGCGATGTTCACGATGTTAATCAGTATATCTGCGGGATGTAGTTCCATGATGAATGTCGCCTACCCTCTAAACAGCATTATCAGCGCTGTTACGAAGCCGTATATCGCTGCCGACTCGGTTAGCGCAAGCCCGAGGAGCAGTATTGCGTTGATCTTGCCCGACGCTTCCGGTTGCCTTGCGACTGCGTCGACGGCCTTGCTCGTCGCCAGTCCCATCGATAGCGCCGCAGCCACGCAGGATAGCAGGCAGAGCGCCGCGCCTATCTCAGTCATATTAAAGTTTATCCCCCTTGTCACTTAAACTTCTATCGCTTCATTGATGAATGTGAGCGTTAGCGTCACAAATATGAACACCTGGATCAGCGGGTGGAACACGTTGAAGAACAGCCCGATGACGCTGGGTATCCCCACGGCGCCGTTGCCCAGCGCCGAGTATAGCAGGTCCATGACAATCATACCCCCGAGCATATTGCCGAACAGCCTGCATGCCATCGATACAGGAATGGCAAACTCAGCGATGGCGCGGAAAACGAACACTACAGGGGTCGGCGACGCAAGCGTCTTGACGCGCCCTTTGAGCCCCTTGCGCTTTATGCCGTATGCGTTGATTAGCAGGAAGGTCATAAACGCTAGAGCAAAGGTCATAGTTATGTCCGAGGTCGGAGCCCGCAGCCGGAATAGTTCGAGCAGCGCGCACGCGATCATAAACGCGCCGATAGACAGGATATATGAGCATAGTATCTCGCCTGTGCCGTGCGCCTGCGAGCCCGTGTATTTGCCGACTGTTTCAACTATCAGTTCAAGCGCGTTTTGCGCTCCTTTCGGGTTATCGGCGCGAAAACGTGAAACTATCGCCAGCCGCAGTATTATTGCAACTACAATAAGCGCAGCCATGGCCGCCCAGGTGTATATTGTCGTTACGCTGAGACTTACCCCCAGGAGCTTGACGCGGTCCGGCCAGAGCGAAAAGGCGAAACCTTCGCTTTCGCGCGTTCCGAATATGATGCTGATAAGCTGCGTCAAAAACAGATAGATGCCGATGGCGGCTGTCATCGTAGCGACTGCTCTCACGCGGCTCCGCCTTTTCGCCCGGTCGGCGCTGATCCGCCTGCCGGCGCTTCGCCGCCAGAGCAAACCGCCGGCCGTGACCGGTACGGCGGCGCACAGCAGTATCCAGTTCATCATATCGACTAATCCTCATTTATTCCTGTTTGTCAGTAAAAAGCGCGCGAAAGCGTAGACGCCGAGCGCGGCGACCATGCCGGTGGCGGTCCAGACAAGGCTCTCGCGCAGGAAGAAAGCGCACAGCAGCAGTACTACCAGAGGCAGCAGGAACTGCGACGCGGCGAAGATGACGGCCCTTTTGCCGAGAGTGCCGTCCGTCACCGTCTTTGTGAACCTCGCGAGCATGATGAACTGAGCTGTGCCGGACACCACGCCTATAATAAAACCAAGCAGCATTTCCCTGCGGCCCTCCGATTATTTGTGCGTTGTTGAAGTCTCGATAGTTTTGAGCCTGGCAATCGCGCGGCTCATGGCGGCTTGAGTCCTGAGGAATTCGATCCTGCTCATATTGCTGCGCAAGCGGTGTTCAGCCCTTTCCAGAGCTTCCTTTGCGCGGATGGCGTCTATCTCATCCGCCCACTCGGCTGTATCGACGAAGAACTCCGCCTTGCCGTAGGCGATTTCCGCAAAGCCCTGGCCTGTGGCGGCTGTCTTCCAGGCGCCGCCGCTCAGTATTTCGATAATCCCTTCCGCGACTGAGGCGACCATGGGCGCATGGCCGCTCATGATGCCGATTGAGCCTTCCGGCGTCGAGAAAACGACCTGCTCCGCCTCGCCGTGGAAGAAGTCCCTTTCCGGAGTCAGTATCGTCAGGGACAGGCCATCTTCAGATTTATCCAAGTTCAGCTCAGATTTATCCAAGTTCAGCCTCCGCCCCCTCCGCCTTCAGCCGCTCAGCGTGCTCGTATACTTCCTCGATCGCGCCTTTCATATAGAACGCTTCCTCCGGCGCGTCGTCCAGCTTTCCGTCGAGTATTTCGCGGAAGCTCCGGATCGTATCGTTCAGGCTCACGTACCTGCCCTCATATCCGGAGAATGTCTCGGCGACATGGAATGGCTGCGACATGAACCTTTGAATCTTGCGCGCCCTGAGTACCGTGGTTTTATCCTCGTCGGATAGTTCGTCCATGCCTAGAATGACGATGATATCCTGCAGCTCCCTGTAGCGCTGGAGTATCTCCTGTACTCTCCTCGCCGTGCGGTAATGGATCTCCGTCACTGTGTCGGGTTCAAGCAGCCGCGACGTGGACTCGAGCGGGTCCACCGCAGGGTATATCCCCATCTCGACTATGCTTCGCGACAGGACGGTTGTGGCGTCGAGGTGCGCAAAGGTCGTCGCGGGCGCGGGGTCGGTCAGGTCGTCGGCCGGGACATAGACTGCCTGCACAGATGTTATAGAGCCGTTGCGGGTGGATGTTATTCGCTCTTGCAGCGCACCCATTTCGTTGGCGAGCGTCGGCTGGTAGCCAACGGCAGAAGGTATGCGCCCAAGGAGGGCGGAGACCTCGGAACCCGCCTGTAGGAACCTGAATATATTATCAATGAATAAAAGTACATCCTGCTCCAGGACGTCCCGGAAGTATTCAGCCATCGTAAGGCCCGAAAGCGCGACTCTCATACGCGAGCCGGGCGGTTCGTTCATCTGGCCGAACACCATGGCTGTACGCTTGATGACTCCCGACTCCTGCATTTCCAGCCAGAGGTCGTTCCCTTCGCGGGTACGCTCCCCGACTCCGGTGAACACAGAGTAGCCGCCATGCACAGTCGCGACGTTTCTGATAAGCTCCATGATAAGGACGGTCTTCCCGACGCCTGCGCCTCCGAAGAGCCCTATTTTCCCGCCCTTGGCATAAGGCGCCAACAGGTCGATGACTTTTATTCCTGTTTCGAGCACTTCCATCCCGCCGCGCTGTTCTACCAGGGGCGGCGCGTCCCTGTGGATCGGCCAGCGCTCCGCGTCGCTTAGCGCGCTCAAATCGTCTACGGGCTCTCCCAGGACGTTGAAAACTCTCCCGAGGACTTCCTCGCCGACGGGTACGGTAATCGGGTTGCCGGTATCGTGAACAGGCATCCCCCGCACCATATAGTCAGTAGGTTTCATGGATATGCAGCGGACAGTATTGTTGCCGATGTGTTGCAGCACCTCGGCTGTCGCGCCTCCGCCCGGAGTATCGACATAGAGTGCGTTATAGAGCTTTGGCAGCTTGCCCGTATCGAAGCGCACGTCCAGGACCGGCCCGATTACCTGTACTATCCTTCCTGTGCTTTCCTGCATATTTACGATCCCTTTCCTTTTTTGCTCACCGATATGGCAAGCGTCAGTCGTCGCCGCCCAGCGCAGCGGCGCCCGCTACGATCTCGGTGATCTCCTGCGTTATGGCGGCTTGCCGTGTGCGGTTGTATATGAGCGAAAGGCTCGCCAGCATATCGTTGCCATTGCGAACTGCGCTATCCATCGCCGTCACCCGTGAGGTCAGCTCGCATATCCACGTATCCGTCAAGCACCCGTACAGATACCCTTTGAGGTACTTCAGGATCATGGATTCGAGCACCACTTCCGGGCTTGGCTCAAAACTGAAGTTGTCCCTGTTCTCGCCGGGCGCGTTGAATATATCGCGGCTCAGGGGGAGTAGCCGTTCGACGACGGGCTCCATACGCACGGCAGATACGTAGTTTGTGTAAATAATATCGAAAAGATCGATTTTCCCCTGCAGCAGCATCGCGCTCATCTTCTCCGCAAGCTCCCTCGCTGTGAACATGGCCGGAGGTTCGAGCGGCTGGTCGTACTCCATGTCAACGGGGTGTCCCTTGTTCGCCAGATGGCTCCTGCAGTGGTGCCCGAGGACGATCACATACGCGGCCGGCCGTTCTTCCAGCGTCTTTTCGGCGAGATGAATGATGTTGTTGTCAAAACCGCCTGCCAGCCCCCGGTTTGCGGACAGCACGAGCAGCCCGCGCCTCTCGCTTGCTTCGCTGCGATGCTCTACGTAGCGGCTGGTCACTTCCGGGCAGCGCCGGAGAACCTCCGCTACCGCGCCTGCGATTCTGTCGTGGTAGGGCTTGGACTGCGCGAAAAGCCTGCGCGCCTTGCCGATCTGCGACGTCGCGATCAGCTTTTGCGCGTTGCTTATCTGTACTGTTTGCTTTACGCTGTTTATCCTGTGGATAAGAGCCGGGCTGTTCATATAGCTGTGGAAGGCCTCCTTCCGGAGTAGTTATACTAGCGTGCGTAAATATTTGCCAATGATCCGCCAAGGATTTTTGCTCTCAGGTGGTGGGGCAAAGCCGCAGGAATGCTAGAAGCCTTTCAAGGTTTTGACGCGCCGCATGAGAGCAAAAAGACCGGCGCAACGTGGCGAATATTTGCGCACGCTAGTATAATTGGTGCGCGTATAGGTTCGAATCAAGCGCTCGCCCCGGAGCCCCCGGAGTTACGCGCTCGCTATACTGTCTGAGAGTGTTTGAACGAATCCTTGTATGCGCCGGCGGCCGCCTTGAGCCGCTCCTCAGTTTCAGCCGTGAAGTCATGCGTCTTGACGATGTCCTCGAGTATCTCCGGGGCTGAGGATCTCACATGCGCGACCAGCCCCTGATTGAAGCGCGCGACGTCATAAAACGGCAAATCGGCGAGATAGCCGTGCTTCGCGCAGTATAGTATCACGACCTGCTCCTCCATCGGCAGGGGGTTGTACTGCCTCTGTTTCAGCGTATCCATCAGCTTTGAGCCATGGTTCAGGCGCGCCCTCGTAGACTCGTCCAGATCCGAACCGAGCTGCGAAAAGACCTGAAGCTCGCGGTATTGTGCCAGTTCAATGCGCAAGGAGGCAGCGACGTTTTTCATAGCTTTCGTCTGCGCGGAACCGCCGACGCGCGATACTGACAGCCCGACGTTTATTGCGGGCCGAATCCCTGAATGGAAGAGTTCGGACTCGAGGAATATCTGCCCGTCGGTGATGGAGATGACGTTGGTCGGTATATACGCCGAGATGTCTCCGGATAGCGTCTCGACAATCGGCAGAGCCGTTATCGAACCGCCGCCGAGGGGCTCGGACAGGCGCGCCGCGCGCTCGAGCAGCCTCGAGTGCAGGTAAAACACATCCCCGGGATAGGCTTCGCGACCCGGCGGGCGTTTCAAGAGCAGCGACATCGTGCGATAGGCGACGGCGTGCTTGCTCAGGTCGTCGTACACAATCAAGACGTCCTTGCCGGCATACATGAACTCCTCCGCTATCGCGCAACCGGCGTATGGGGCCAGGAACTGCAAAGGCGCGGAGTCGCTGGACGTCGTCGCGACGACCACGGTATTATCCATGGCGCCGTGCCTGCTGAGGATGTTGACGATCCCCGCAATGACCGAAGCTTTCTGCCCGATGGCGACATAAACGCAAATGACGCCCTTATCCTTTTGGTTTATCATCGCGTCCACGGCAATCGCTGTCTTGCCCGTCTGGCGGTCCCCGATGATGAGCTGGCGCTGCCCCTTCCCGATTGGTATCATAGAGTCTATCGCCATAACGCCTGTCTGCAGCGGTTCGTTGACAGGCTGCCTCTCCGTCACGCCCGTGGCGACAGCCTCTGCGGGGCGGAACTTGTCTGTGTTTATGGGTTCTTTACCGTCAAGAGCTTCCGTCAGGGGGGAGACGACGCGGCCAAGCAGCGCATCCCCGACGGAGACTTGCATAGTCCTCCCGGTCCTTTTTACGCCGGAGCCTTCCCTGACCATGGCGCCGGAAGTGAAAAGCACGGAGCCTACGTTGTCTTCTTCCAGGTTGAGAGCCATGCCCATATCTCCGGTATCGAACTCCAGCAACTCCCCGGCCATGCATTTTTCGAGCCCGTAGATGCGGGCAATGCCGTCGCCAATCTGTATTACGGTGCCGACTTCGTCGACGTCCGGCGACTGCGTCGAATGCCGGACCCTTTCGAGCAAGGTTCTGCTTATTTCATCAACATCAATAGACGCCATATTATCTGTCTTATCCTTTCGGTGGAGCGGTTATCGCTGCGCCCGGCGGATCTTGACAAGCGTCGCCCTGAGCGACGTGTCAATCTGACGCCCGTTGCAGCTCGCTATGAACCCTCCGACGATGTCGCTATCTTCAATAATATCAAACGATATGTCTTTCGCGTTTTCCGGGATCAGCCCTTCTTCGATGAAGCGGCCTTTAAGCCGCTCCAGCAACTCAGCCCCCGGCTCATAGGGAGTCCTGAGCTTTACGGTCACCCGGTCGAGGTACGCATTGACCAGCCGCCCGAACTGTTCCGAGGCTTCAGGAAAGTGTTTTATGTGCCTCCGGTTGAGCAATAAGAGGACGAACTCCATCGATAGGGCGCATATATTGCCCGAGAGCTGCTCGCGCAGCGCGGAGGCTTTATCGGCACGGCTGATATTCGGGTCGCCAAGATACCGGCCGCAGCCGGAAATAAGCAGGCTGATAGCGGGCAGCTCATCTGCGACCTCTTCCGCGCATCCCAGGCGCGTCGCGGCGTCAAACAGAGCCTCCGCATATCTCTCGGATACCTTTGCCATACGGTACTCGTCTCACGCCTTTCCTGAAAGATAGTTCTCAAGCAGCGCTTTGTTCTTGTCAGTATCCATGCTGGCGCCAAGCAGCAGCCCTGTGATGTCGATGGCGACCGAGACTACCTGTTTCTTTGTCTCTTCCATCATGACATCGTGCTCCTGGCCGGCCTTCACCTTCGCCGCCTGAATGATTTGATCCGCTTTCTTCTCTGCGTCGCCGATGATCCTGTCATACTCCTGGCCGGCGCGTGCGCGCGCGTCCTTCATAAGCTCGACGGTCAAGGTCTCCATGTCAGCGTCGAACTTAGAGCGGAGCTGATCCATCTCCTCCAGAAGCCGCGCGGCTTCCTGCGCGTCCTGTGCAGCCTTCTCCGCGATTTCTGCGCGCTCATCGAGGATTTTGTTCACAGGCTTCCATAGGACGCGCCTGAGTACGAAGACGAGTATCGCCAGGTTGAGCGCGACGAAGAACCATTCGGGGATGTAGAAATCAAAGAGGTTCATGGCGGTTACGCTTTAGTGAACAGGAGCAGCGCAATCAGCAGCCCGTAAATGGCGCAGGCTTCCGACAGGACCATGCCAAGGAATGCGAGCGAGCGGATCGATTTTTCCTTTTCCGGCTGCCTGGCGATAGACTCCGCGCCTTTGCCTGCGCTGAGGCCGACGCCTATGGCCGCGCCTATGCTCGTCAGAACGGCGATCCCCGCTCCCAATGCCGCGAATGTGTTCATAATTTAAATCCTTTCCTTGCGCAAAAGTTTATGGTGGTAGGCACCAAGGCTCCTATGTATGCTCTTCGACCTCGATCGCTTCACCGATATATATCGAAGTCAAATATACGAAGATATATGCTTGCAGTATTCCGTCGAACAAATCGAAATACGCGCTGAATGGCGATGCGACGATTGGCAGCAGCGCTATGAGCATCTCCATAATGATAAAGGCCGCAATAACGTTGCCAAACAACCGCAGGCATAGCGAAAGCGGCTTGGTCACATATTCCAGGAGCTTGAACGGTACCATGAGCGGCATCGGGTCCGCGAGGCTCTTCGCCCAGCCCTTGAAGCCCTTGTACCGGAACCCTGAGTATATTACTATCGCTATGCTGATCGCGGCCAGAGCGCCTGTAACGTTGATGTCCTTGGTCGGAGGGTAGATGTGCAAACCGGGGATAAAGTTGAATATCGAGATGATGTTGCACATTCCTATGTAGAGTATCAGCGTGCCGAGGTAGGGCATGAACCTGCGCCAGTGCCCGCCTATCGACTCTTTGCAGAGGTTGTTAACTGTCTCCGCGAGGAGCTCTGCGACCCGCTGCAGCTTCCCGGGGCTGCGCACGGATAGTTTTCGCGTAAACAGCAACGACAAAGCGATAAGGATTGCCATGATGATCCACGTAACGAATATAGTGTTGCTGACCTCGAACTTCCTGCCGAACAGTTCAAAATCAAACACTATAATCCGTTCCATTTTCTCAAATACAGGATCCAGCATAACTACTCTTCCATCAAAAACGGGATGTCGAGCCTGATAGTACCGTCGCTGTTATATGCGATATAACGCTTCAGGCCGATGAACAAAGCCACGAAAAGCACAGCGATGGCAAGCGCGGCCGACAGGATAATCCTGACGATTATCCTGAGGAAGCGACGGTTGTTGTAGGTGTTTGGTACATATCTGCCCACGGTGAAAAACGCTCCGTTTCATAATCTGCTTTACACTACCATTGTCAAGGAGCCTTGGACATTTACTCACATTTTCGTCATTGCGACAGGCCACACTTGCTCCGCGCTTGACGCGGAGTTGACCCGCAATCCCGTGTCCGCTGCGCTCCGATTCGCATCGAGCATCGCAATCCGCTCGCCATGCCTGCCGCCTTCAAACCCTGTATCCAGGAATGTCTCGACGATCTTCAGCGCGAGGCCGGAGCCGAGTACGCGGCCGCCCAGCGCGAGGACATTCGCATCGTTGTGGCGGCGCGTCAGCTCCGCCGTGTAACAGTCGCCGCAGAGCGCGGCTCGAATCCCCGGGACCCGGTTCGCGGCTATAGACATCCCAACGCCCGTGCCGCAGACAAGTATACCGGCGGCGCACTGCCCGCTGATGATCGCGTCCGTAGCGCGCCGGGCAAAGTCGGGGTAGTCGCACCTGTCGCTGGAGTAAGTCCCGAAGTCAGCAAATTTCAAGCCGCGATCGCCAAGGTACGCCTTGATCTCCGACATCAGCTCGAAGCCGCCATGGTCGCACGCGAGCGCTATAACTGCGCCATTATCCATAACTATCACCTCGTCGTCCAAGATTCCAAGTACCCTGTAACATCTAAAAGTTTACATTCTTACGATGTCTTTTTCCGTTACTCTGCGTTGAAAGTCCTTGAAATACCTGGGGTATTCCTTCGGCCTTTCGCCTTGATTACCGAAAAAATACACCGCAATTTTTGTAAGCTTTTAGATGCTTCAGGGTACTAGATCGGCCAGGCTCCGGGTATCCAGCGCAAGAGATATTTAAAGTACCACTGCGGCGTCCACACACCTGTCAAAGCCGGGTAGAACATCCCGAACACGACCCCGGAAGCCGCCGTGTATGCATAGACCGAAGCCTTGCGCCAACTGTGCTTCGACTCGAGGATCGTGTTGAAAAGATGCGCAATAGCCAGCACAAGGAATAGCGTGCTCGGGAAATAGTGGTAGACGAAAACTATCCTCGAAATAAAGACCCATGGGAGCAGTTGCGAAAGGTAGCCAATGAGAATAAAGAGAGCCTTCCCATCCCGCTGCCTCACAAGGCGCAGAACCATAACGACCATCGCCACGAAACCGCCCCACCAGATCACCGGATTCCCGAACGCGGAGAAGGTAGAGCGCACCGTGCCTTCATATTGGTTATAGTAGAGAATCGGCCTTCCGTCCACGATCCACTGATACCACCATGAGGAATAAGGATGCTCGGCTATGAGTTTGCCGTGGTAAGACAGCATTGACTTTTGGTTATCCCAGATAATCTTGTAGAAATCCTTGTTAGTGAGCATCCCTTCGCCAATCTCCATGCCCTGCGCCAGCCCGTAAGGGATGTAGCTGAGACAGTAAATCGCAACGGGGATAATCACGAAAAACAAGACAGACCATGACAGCGTTTTCACGAGCAGCTTCCTGAAACCGGGGATCGAGTACCTGTCGAACTGCTTGGCCGCCATGACGAGCCTTATTATATACAGCGCCGCCAGACCGACGCCCGAGTAAATGACGATCCACTTTGAAGCGCAGCCGATTCCGAAGAAAAGGCCGGAAAGCGCGAGTGGCGGTATATGCTTCCTGAACGGCGCGTCTGCGGCGGTCGTGATATAGCGGTACATGAAGTAGTACGACAGTAATATGAAAAACACGCCGTAGGTGTCGATCGTAGCAATCCGCGTCTGTACAAAGCGCATAAAATCGAACCCCAGCAGAAGCGTGCCGCAGGTCGCAACAGCCGTTTTCCCGAACATATTCTTGATGAAAATGTACAAGATAGCGAGCATAATCACGCCGAATAAGGCGCCGGGGAAACGCCAGCCGAACGGGGTCATGCCGAATGCGCTGATCGAGACAGCGATGATCTCTTTCCCGAGAGGCGGGTGGGTCGTCTCGTAAGGCCTGATGTTGCGCAGATGTTCGAGTGCGGTCCTGCCGTGGTATATCTCGTCAAAGTACATGCTGTTCATATACTCCGGCCTGGAGGGTACGAGCTCCTGCTCGTCCAGCAGCGCGGGGGCTTCCGGGCACCAAAGGCGCGTAGCCGGGATCCTGCCGTTTTCGCCGTAGATAGCGATCTCGCCAAGTTCCATCGGATAGTTTGAAGCTTTTAGCCGGATGTATTTCACCGCCGGGTTATCCGCGTTAAGCTCCGCCAGCCGCCACTTGAAAAGGTGCGCGTAGGACTGGTTCATAGCCGGGGACGGCAGCGGGGATGGAGTTGGGGACTCTTTGACCGCGTCCTCGTAGCCGAGCGGATCCTGCCTGATCCAGTTGACGCCGTTTGTCGATAAGTCGAGCGTGTAGCGGCCCGTCCAAAGCCCTGTGTAGTACATTATCGACTCAATCTTCTCCGGAGAGTCCAGTTCGATTATAATCTCGCTCTCTTCCTTCGTAAACTGGTGGAAGCTCTGCGGCGCTTCTGTGTCGCCGAGCACGAAGAACGCCAGGAACGCAAAGAGCGCCAATATCACCGCCAGCGGGAGCGCGTCTTTCTTCCCCATTTTGTATCGGGGCAAGGCGAACGTCAACTGAGTTTTGCTGATTTCGCGTTCGACCCATTCGAGCGTCCCCGCCTCCGGGCGCGATACTTTTGCGTAGTATATGAAAAAGAGGGCGAGCAATAGCAAGGTGATGGCAGGGAAAACCATCGCCGGTTCAAGGTAATCCCGCACAGCTTGAAGAGCGTTAAGCATCTGCACCTCCGAGTCCATAATAGCTGTAGTCGATTTACGGCAATCATCATAGCATTTTTCCGCTGCCTTGACAAGCGTTATATAATATGGGCATACAACTCGAAATGTAAAATTAATGAGGGAAAGCATTATGGCAAGAGAGAAGAACGTCGAGCAGATAACAAACATGGATGAAGACTTCGGGCAATGGTTCACCGATGTAGTGACAAAAGCGGGGCTGATCGATTACTCCGGCGTCAAGGGATTCTTCATCATGCGGCCGTACGCGTACGCGCTATGGGAGAACATCCAGTCAGCGCTCGATACGCGGTTCAAGGAGCTTGGGCATGAGAATGTCTCCATGCCGCTGCTCATACCGGAGAGCCTGCTGCAAAAAGAAAAAGATCACGTCGAAGGCTTCGCCCCCGAGGTCGCCTGGGTGACTCACGGCGGCGCGGAAGAACTGGCCGAGCGGCTTTGCATACGGCCGACGTCCGAGACGCTCTTTTGCGATCACTGGAACCACATCGTAAAATCCTGGCGCGACCTGCCGCTGCTGTACAACCAATGGTGCAGCGTGCTGCGCTGGGAGAAATCGACGCGCCCCTTCCTGCGCGGCAGGGAGTTCCACTGGCAGGAGGGCCACACCCTGCATGAGACTGCGGAAGAAGCGCAGCGTGAGACGCAGCAGATGCTGGACGTCTATGAGGAGCTTTGCGTAGATTACCTCGCCATGCCGGTAGTAAAGGGGCGCAAGACCGACAAGGAAAAGTTTGCCGGAGCGGAGGCGACATATACGCTCGAATGCATGATGCACGATAAAAAAGCGCTCCAAAGCGGTACATCGCACTACTTTGGAGACGGTTTCGCAAAAGCGTTTGATATAAAGTTCTCAGACAGGGAGAACAAGCTGCGCCACCCGCACCAAACCTCCTGGGGCCTGTCGACGCGCATCATAGGCGGTATAATTATGACGCACGGAGATAACAACGGGCTTTGCTTGCCGCCTCGAATCGCTCCGGTTCAGGTAGTCGTGATTCCAATCGCATCGCAAAAAGCAGGCGTTATGGAAAAGTCGGAAGAAATCGCCGCCCGACTGAAAGATGCCGGTATCCGCGTCAAGATCGACGCTTCAGACCAAAGCCCAGGCTGGAAGTTCGCCGAGCATGAGATGAAAGGCGTGCCGCTGCGCATAGAAATAGGCCCGAAAGACATCGAGCAGGAGCAATGCATGGCGGCGCGGCGCGATAACGGCGAGAAGGCAGCCGTGCCTCTGGCTGAGCTTGAAGCATACGCCGCGCGCCTGCTGGGCGACATCCAGACGAGCCTGTACGACAAGGCTAAGGCGAACCTCACAGCCAACACGCACCCTGCCGCGACTCTGGGCGAGGCGAAGGAGATCCTCGAGAGCCACGGCGGGTTCATCAAGACTATGTGGTGCGGCAGCGAGGAGTGCGAAGCGCGCATGAAAGAAGAAGCCGGAGTGACCTCGCGCTGCATCCCCTACGAGCAGGAACGCGTCGGTAACGTCTGCACCATCTGCGGCAAGCCTTCAGATACGATGGTTGTCTGGGGCGTGGCTTATTAGTACCTTACGGACCATATTAGCTAACAAGAAACACGAAACTACGTAACCCTCGTCTATATTCTGACTCCTGAATTCTGGTATTGTACATTGGGTTGTGGGTGCAGCCCACCTTAAACTATGCCCAGGGGTTCGTCGATTCCGGCTGGCGAATATCCACCAGCAGCGCGTGATACCCGCTCTGCCAGATATACCACTTGCCATCCTTAGCAAGGCGCGTTTCTATGCTGCGAGCAGAGTCGGCTCCTCCCGATCTGACATTCAGCGAAACGACGCCTTCTTTCGCGTAGCTGTACGGGTGCTCGCTGACCGTCACCGTGTAAGGCTGCGACGGCATATAATCGTTTTGCGGCGTGGCGCCGCTGAAATACGACGCTCCAATGAATCTAGCCTTGTTGTTTTGAGCCATGCGATCCCTGAGGAACTGGAGGTCGCGCTGCGACATCGGCGACGGCCCGCTGAGATAGTTGATCATAGCGATGCACGCGTCCTTGTCGAGAGGGTAGACGCACAGAGCCGCGACGACGAGTGCTGAAGTATCGAACGGACTCTGCAGCGCAGCCTGCGGCAAAGCGGTGAACTCGGCAAGAGTCTCCGGCATCGACGCAAAAACGATAGGCACAACCCTGTTTGCGCCTCCCGTAAACCCCGGCGGCTGTCCGCCCGGAACCTCCGCCGCGCCGCCCCCCTGCTCTTTAATCTTGTCAAACAGTCCCATAGTAAAGTATCTCCTCCCCTAAAATTGTTCGTAAATTTGTTTTCGTTTTTTTCTTGAAATTCACTTTTAACAAGCGATAATGCCCGAAGAAACAAAAGTGCAGCAGCCGGGGAGCGCAGGAACACTCCCCGACCTGCGTATGTGCTTCTGCCACATACACAATAGCATTGCTACGCCTCGGGTTTATTATAATGCCTTTGATGTTATTATTCAAGGCAGTTATTTAAACCGGTTTGTGTTGCAAATGGGGTCGACCACACGATAAGAGATGAAGCTAGACTTGCCACTTCAATACACTTTATGAGAAAGAAGCGCGGTATTCGAACGAGGTGCGATGCGTTTCTCGAGAATGAACAGAGTGCTCTCGAGTTGTCAAAAAACGGCGGCACATACGCAGATGCATTTGCGAAAGGAGCAGTTATATATGTTCGTTGATATTGACAGAAACTCGGTTCTGTTCTACAAAGCTTTGGAAGATATTTGGTGCGCCGAGCAAAATTAGAAAGAATCCGCAAAAAGTAGTCAGCAGTGAAAGTGGACATTTTGTCCACTTTCACTGCTGACTTGTTCCGCAGGAGCAATCAACCCAAGACTAAAGGTATCTCTATAACCGCGCCCTGGTATCCCTCAAGTATCAGCGTAAGACTCTCGGGAGCGCCAAAGTACATGGAGTCGATTTCGTACCAGCAGCTTACGACTCTGCCATCGACCTATTGTCATTGCCTCCTTTTTGGGTACCCTTCTGTACGGTTATCGTCGCGGGAAGCAAAATGGTTGCATTATTCAGCGAAGTAATAACCTATGCCGGTATGCAACTCGCGCGATTTGTGTTATTATGATTAGCAGGTAACTGAACGGACACAGTTCGATATGTAAATGAAAGGAATGATACGTAATGGCACACCCGTACTTCAAGGATTTCAACAGCGAAGACAGTTGGCTGTACGCAACAGAGTTTATGCGCCCGAACGGCGACAGGGGGGAAATCCAGCGTACCCTCAACTTGCCCGAAGGCCCGGACAGGATCTTCTACATGACGGATTCTCTCATGCTCCCGCCGTCTGAGGGCAGCACCATAGCTGACCTGCATCTCCACGAACATCACGTAGGATGGGAGATCTTCTTCGTCGATGAAGGGAGCATGGACCTGTACGTAAACGGCATGAAGGTGCTCGTCGAAGAGGGAAGCATACTGCATCTGCAACCTTACGAAGCGCACGCCATGCTGTTTCACTCGCCTGTCAAGTTCCGCCTATTCGCCCACGGCCTGACGATCAACCCCTACACGGAAGTCATCCCGACGCTTTATGCCAGAGACCCTGACTTCCGCGACGACCCGGAGTACCCGGAGATGGCGCGGCGAGGCGGCAGCGACACAGGCTCGTATGGCCGCGAAGTCCCGGTCTGGGAAGAAGCCGAAGTCGAAAAATGCACCGCAGTGAGGCATATCAGCCGCCCCCTGGCGGCATTCAAACTGGATGGAGTCACGGCAAAAATGATCTCCGCACGTTGGGAGAACGGCGGAGTATGCGAGATGTGGGCTTACGAGATGGAAAAGGGGTATGCTGTTAAGACAAAGAAATACAGCACCCTCCAGCAGTTGTACTACGTCACACAGGGGCAAGTGAAGTTTACAGTATTTGATGAAGAGTTCATCGCCAAACCGGGCTGCGTCGTAAGAGTGCCGAAGCTGGCTAACTGCGCAATCGAAGCTTTGACCGACGCTGTGGTGTATGACACAGGCGGGCTGCCGCGCATGCAGGCATATATGCTCGACCGCGCTTCTATCCTGCAATACTCGCCCGAACTCGCGAAAGACCCCGCAACATTTGACAGCCTCAGAGAAAAGTTTGGCATACAACTGCAAATCGGGTAGTAAGGGGCACTGCAACTGTTCAGGTACCCCCTGCGGGTACCTGAACGGACATGTTGATGGCGGGACTTATAGCTGATTGATTCTAGTGCAGAAAATACCGGACGAAGAACTCGTAGAAATTCCATGACATTATGCTGCGCGCGACAGTATCGCCGAAGGCCTCGGTGATCTTCTCTTCCAGGTACTTAAACGACGAAACGTCGGTGACCCCCTTGGGCATTGTGTCAAAACCGTCGAAATCGGAACCGAACCCGATGTTTGCCCCCGCGCCAAGGCTGATGAAATGGCTGATGTTTGCCAGTATGTCGCTAATACTTGCGCTGCCGCTTGGCGAGAGAAACTGCGGATACAGCGCAAGCCCGACTATCCCGCCTGTATCGACCACAGCCTTTATCTGCGCGTCGGTCAGGTTCCGCTTGTGGGGCGTAAGCGCGTAGGAGTTCGAGTGGCTTGCCATGTACGGGCGTGTGCTGAGGTTATGCGCGTCCCAGAACCCGGCCTCGTTGATGTGCGAGAGATCCATTATCATCCCAAGCTCTTCCATTCTTTGAACGCATTGCGCTCCAAATGGCTTCAAGCCATTGTTTGACCCGGTTGCCTGGCCGTACCCGAGCTCGTTCTCGCGGTTCCAGGTCAGGGTCATAATCCTGACGCCTCTGCCGTAGAAGTGATCCAGGTTCTCAAGGCAGCCCATCAGCGCTTCCCCGCCTTCAATGGCGAGGACGGCGCTGATTTTGCCGTTGCGGGCATTACGCGCCATGTCTTCGGGTGAAAGCGCAATCTCGATGATGTCTGAATATTTCGCTACTTCGCTCTCAAAGAAGTCGATGAGTGAGTTTGTGTAATCAAATGCGTTCGGCACATACTTGTCCGCGCACCAGAGCGCGAAGACCTGGACCGGCGTGCCGTATTCCAAAAGCCGCTTGAAGTCGATATGCAAGTCGTTGCTGTACATGCCCTGATTATGCAGCAGAGCGCGCGTGATCGTGTCGGCGTGAGCGTCGATCAGCCCAAAGGCAGGAGCCTGCCCGACGGGCGGGGCGCCACTATCTGTAGAGGCTCCGGGATCGGATGCGCCGGTTTGCCCGGCGTCGTCCGGCGTTTCTCCCGATATGCCGTCGCCTGATTGCGCGCCGTCGATGGATGGCGTTTCAGTGTCGGCCGCTTCTCCCGGCTCGGCGTCAGTTGCTTGCTCGTCAAAGCCCGGCGCCGCACCCTGCTCCGTGTCCGGCCGCGCACTTTCTGCAACCGCTGTTCCCGGTTCTTCCATAGAAGGAGACATATCGTTCACCTCGCGATCCCACGTTATTGTTACCGGCGGCTTGGCGCTGCCGGCTTCAGCAGAGCTGCTTGCCTGCTCATCAGGCCCATGCTCAAGCGGCGAGCGGCTGCCGGCGTCGCAGCCCGCAGCCCCCGCCGACATAGCCAGCATGAGCAGTATGCAGATGAAGCGTTTCATATCATTACCAGGGGACGTTTCGCTGCCCCCCTAAGCACTTGAAAGCGAGTCAGTAGCTGTACAGGCTCGTTTCGCCTTCTTTCATACCTTCGGTTCTTGTGCTTGTGTAGGTCGGGCTCATGGAGATCGAGAAGTGCAGGACCGGGCGCTCCATTTCCAGTATCGAGAGCGGCAGGTGCTTCACTCCGGCGGGCATGAAGATTATCGAGCTTTTCGTGAGCCTGTGCAGTTCGCCGTTGATTCCAATCTCTATCACAGCTCCGAGATCATACGGGTCTTCATAGTTCGATCCGAGAAAGCCTATCATCTCGTCAAAGTCGTGGACGTGTTCCTCGTGCCTGTACAGCGGGCGGAAGTCAGGGGCTTTGGTGTACCATGAGGTGTTCATCTGGAAGGCTCCGGGTACGACGTTCGTGTCCATCCAGAGCAGGCGCGACGCCCACTTTTTGTACATTTCGTTGAACTCTTCGTTCATCGGCGGCGCCTGGAGGTTTTGCGTGATGTACTTGCCGTACTCGCCATCGGTATTCATTACATAGTCTGCCATTTGATAGGTCCCCCTTTATAAATATAATACTGTGTCTGTTCAGGTACCCACTACTTTAGTCGAAAGCGAACTTGCTCACAAGCTCCGAGAACTCCGCTGGGTCCTCGAGCGGGACTCCTGCGATAAGCAGCGCCTGGCCGTACAGCAGCCCTGCGTAGCCGGCAGCCTTGTCCTTGTCGCTCTCAAACGCGTCTTTCAAAGCTGCGAACGAAGGATGCGCGGGGTTTAGTTCCAGGACGCGCTCGGCCTTCATATCTCCAATCATGCTGTCCTGGCGGCCCTGCATGGCTTTGAAATAGCGCTCCATCTCGAGACTGATGTCGCCCTGCGCTGCGAGGCAGACCGGGGCGCTCTTGAGCTTGTGGGATAGCCTGGCTGCCACGATTTTACCCTCGAGCGACTCCTTGACAAACTCAAGAAGATCCTTGTGGTCCGTTTCAAGCTGCTCGGCTTCTTTCTTTTCTTCCTCGCTCTCCAGCTCAAGGTCGGCGTCGTTGACCGAGCGCAGCTCCTTCTCATCAAAGTTCATCAGCGTGCGCGCTACGAACTCGTCGATCTCCTCGGTGAGGTAAAGAATGTCGTACCCTTTATCGCGCACCTGCTCCGCCTGCGGCATTTTGTCCAGCAGCGCCTTGCTCTCGCCGGCGGCATAGTATATGTGTTTTTGATCTTCCGGCATGTTGCTCACATACTGCGACAGCGGGATCATCTTCTCTTCTTTGGATGAGTAGAAAATGAGGAGGTCTGACAGAAGCTCCCGATTGACCCCGAAACCGTTGACGATACCGTATTTAAGCTGGATGCCGAAACTCTTGTAGAAGCCTTCATACTTCTCAAAGTCGTTTTCCAGCAGCCGCAGCAGCTCCGCCTTTATCTTCTTTTCAATGTTCGACGCTATCGTTTTAAGCTGGCGGTCGTGCTGAAGCATCTCCCGCGAGATGTTGAGCGAGAAGTCCGGAGAATCGACGACGCCCCGCACGAAACGGAAATGCTCGGGCAGCAGATCCCCGCAGTGTTCCATTATCATAACGCCGGACGAGTAGAGCTGGAGCCCCGCCTGGTACTCGCGCGTGAAGTAGTCATACGGGGCGACTGCCGGGATGAAGAGCATCGCCTGGTAGCTGACGGCTGCGCCCTCGGCGCTCACGCGTATTATCGCCGCAGGGTCGGTATAGTCGGAAAACTTTTCTTTATAGAAAGCGGCGCAATCCTCGTCTGTGGCCTCGCTTTTCGCCCGTTGCCATATCGGGATCCTGCTGTTGACTGTCTCGATCTCAGTATAATCTTCCCAGCTTTTTTTCTTGTTCCCCTTGTCGTCGGTTTCGTCGGTTTCGATCTGGCGGCTTTTTGTAACCTCCATGTTTATCGGCCAGCGGATATAGTCCGAGTACTTCTTTATCAGGTTATGCAGCGTGTGCTCTTCGAGGTACTCGCTGTAGTTTTCGTCATCCGTGTCTGCCTTGACTTCGATGATTATATCCGTGCCAATGCTGTCTCTCGCGCACTGCGACACAGTGTAGCCGTCGGATCCCTCCGACACCCATTGGTTGCCGGAGTCTGCGCCGTATGCGCGGGATGTCACCGTGACGCGCGACGCTATCATGAACGCCGAGTAGAACCCGACGCCGAATTGACCGATTATATCGATATCCTCGCTGCCTTCTTCCATTTCATTCTTGAACTGGAGAGAGCCGCTTCTCGCAATGACGCCGAGATTCGACTCCAGCTCTTCCGCTGTCATGCCGACTCCATTGTCGCTGATTTTCAGCGTCCTGTTTTCTTTATCGGCTTCGATGACGATTTTGAAGTCGTCGCGGGTCATTCCGACTTTATCGTCGGTCAGGGATATGTAGCATAGTTTATCGATCGCGTCGGATGCGTTCGATATCAGTTCGCGCAGGAATATTTCCTTGTGCGTGTAGATGGAGTTCACCATCAGGTCAAGCAGCCGCTTCGATTCGGATTTAAACTGTTTCTTCGCCATTTTCGGGGGCAACCTCCTTATTGCATCATTATATTTTCATCTGGCGCCTTCTGGCCAGGTTGATTGTGCCCTCGCTCATCTCCCCGACGCGCGCCAATGATTTTGCGAGGCCGTTTGCGACGCAAAGATCGGCGTCGTCTGCCGTGTGGGTGTTGATGCTTGTGCGGTTCGCGATCAGCTTGTCGAATCCCCAGAGCAGGCTGCTGCCGCCTGTGAGGATAATCCCGTTCTGGGATATGTCCGCCACCAGTTCCGGCGGCGTGTTCTCCAGAATGCTGTGTACGCCGTCGATTATCCGCTCGCTGACCTCTTCGAAAGCTTCGAGCGTATCCGTCGAGCTGATTGCCACAGCTCTCGCGAGCCCGGAAGAAAGGTCGCGCCCTTTAACTTCGATAGCAACCGAGTCCGCGCGCGGGAAGACGCAGCCGATTCCCTTCTTTAGCTCTTCCGCGGTTGTGTCGCCTATCAGCACGTTGTGCTTACGCCTGATATATTTAATGAGCGCGTCGTCGAAAGACTCTCCGCCGGCTTTTAGCGATACGGACTCTACGACGCCTGACAGTGACAGCACGGCTATGTCCGTTGTACCCCCGCCAATGTCGATGACCATGTTGCCTTCCGGCTTAGAGATATCTATACCGGCGCCGATTGCTGCCGCGAGGGGGGATTCCATCAGGTACACTTTGCGCGCGCCTGCCGCTACGCCGGCGTCGATGACGGCGCGTTCCTCGACCTCGGTTATTCCGGAAGGAACAGATATTATTATCCTCGGCTTTATCAGCGAGAAGGATAGGGCTTTGCGTACAAGCTCCTTGAGCATGCGTTCCGTCATGTCATAATCAGATATGGCGCCGTCCCTGATGGGGCGTATAGCCACTATATTGCCCGGAGTCCTGCCCAGCATGCGCTGCGCGGCCATGCCTATGTTCAAGAGCCGCCCTGTGTTCTTGTCCATTGCAACGACTGCGGGCTCTCGAAGTATGACGCCCTTGCCCCGGGTTGACACCAGCACATACGTCGTGCCAAGGTCTATGCCTATGTCTCTGCCAAATATCATTTCAACTTAACGGCTTCCCTGGGAACCTTGGAAGCCACCTCCTAATATATTGCGGTTAACCCGCCCCACTGAACGCCCATCACGGACGCCATATCAGCCCGCTCTCGCCAGCGTCGCGCAAATGATTTTATCCGCGCCGGCCGCAAGCAGGACTCGCGAGCACTCAGAGAGAGTCGACCCGGAAGTTATGACGTCGTCAATCAAAAGGAGACTTTTCCCTTCGACCAGACTCGGGTCGGCGACGCGGTAAGCGCCCATAATATTTGCCCGGCGCTCAGAGAGAGCAGTGATCTCGGACTGCGCAGGCGTATCACGCGCCTTTCTTAGTGTCTCTGCGGCTTCGCAGCCCAGCTCGCCCGCCGCCGCAAGCGCGATCAGCATCGCCTGGTCGTAACCGCGCGTCCGCCTTCGTTTTTCGCTGAGCGGTACCCATGTGATAAGGTCGTATCGATCGCTGACATACCTTGCTATGCAAGCGGCGAGAATCATGCCGTATGCGCCCGCATAGTATGTCGAGCCTTTGAACTTGAAACGCAAAATCGACTTGCGTACATCGTCCTCGTAGTACAGCGGCGAGACGCAGTAATTGAAGAAGTCGCCTGCGCTCCTGCCGCCGTTGTTGGTCATCGGCAGCTTTCCGGCGCATTTTACGCAATGGGAATCGGCGGAGTCGTCCGTTATCTTGCCGCAGAATACGCATTTTGGAGGGAAGAGCAGATCGAGCAAAGAAGATAGAAAGCTCATCGCGCGCACCTAACACATAGGGCACATCTGGCACGCCTGGCACGCCTGGCACACACGCCGCTCGCCACGGCGCTCACCACGGAGCTCGCCACGCCGCTCATCCGTCCGCCAGCCTCGCGCGCAGCCCGCTGTAGCGCCGTTGCCTTCTGTCATTGCCCACCATTCTCTGCATCACGTCGGGGTTACCGACTATCACAAGCAGATCCTTCGCCCGCGTCATGGCAGTATACAGCACGCTGCGCGTCAGCAGCGCGGGAGCGGCGTCAGCCATTGTGAGGATCACCGCGCTATACTCGCTGCCCTGCGACTTGTGGACTGTCATCGCGAATGCGGGTTCGAGCTCAGGAAGCTGCTCGAACAGATAGTCGACCAGTTTCTCCTCGTAGTCTACCGTGACAGTCTCCTTTTCGTGGCTGATCGCGGTAATAACCCCAACGTCGCCGTTGAAGACGCCCGTGCCATCTTCAAATCCATCCGGGCTTTTCCAGATTATATCATAATTGTTTCTGATTTGCATAACCCTGTCGCCGACCCGAAAAAGGAAACTGCCATATTGCTTCTCCTTTTTGCGCGGGTTGCGCGGGTTCACGGCTTCACGCAGACGCTCGTTGAGCAGCAGCGTTCCCGCTTCCCGTCTCCTGGTTGGCGAGAGCACTTGAATCTGCGCAGGGTCGATGCCCATGTTCTCCGGCAGGCGTTTACCGTATAGCTCGGCGACCGTTTCTGTCACCTGCGCGTCAGTCAAACGCTTTAGGAAAAACATGTCAGGGTATTTCTCCCTCAGCTCAGGCATGACCCCATTGTTGACGCTGTGCGCGCCGCGCACGATCCCGCTTCCTTCGGCCTGCCTGAATATCTCCGTAAGCGCTACTGTGGGCACAACTCCGCTCTTGATCGCATCCGCGAACACGCTGCCCGGCCCTACAGGGGGGAGCTGGTCGGCGTCGCCGACCATAATAAGCCGCGAGCCTTTGGGCATCGCTGCGAGCAAGGCGCTCATTAAGGCCACGTCTACCATCGACGACTCGTCGACAATCACGACGTCGGCATTAAGTGGATTGCTCTCGTCGTGGTCAAACAGCAGCAAATCATCCTCGCCGGGGCTTGCGCCCAGCATGCGGTGTATCGTCGCTGCGCTCCTGCGGCATGTCTCGGAGAGCCTTTTCGCGGCTCTGCCGGTAGGCGCGCACAGCAAGGTTTTCAAGCTAAGCTCGTCCATCAGCATGAGAATCCCGCGTACTGCGGTCGTCTTGCCGGTACCAGGGCCGCCTGTGAGCGCCATGACGCCGCTGCCGGCAGCGAGTTCGAGAGCCTTCCTCTGTAAAGCCGCGTAGCCGATAGCCTGCCCGCGTTCGATGCCGGCGATGAGTTCCGCCAGCTTGTCCGGCTTGTCGATAGGGCGGATCATGTCTTTCAGCCGGTCTGCCGTGTACTTCTCTGCCTCGTGCATATGCCGCAGGTAACAGGCTTCTTCACCGGCGACAGTTTCCTGTACGACGTCGCCGCACTCGCAGAGCGCATCGAGAGCTTCCTCGACGGCATCGCTCCCCGCGCCGATGAGCTCGTCAGTAACCGCCGTAAGCTTTAGCCTGGGTATGAAAGTATGCCCGTTGCCAAGATTGTACACCAGCTCAAATACTATTGCCGCTGATACGCGCTCCGGAGCGTCGCTCGCGAAACCCAGCTCGAGAGCTATCGCGTCCGCTTCGGAGAACTCTGCGCCGTAAGCGTCGCCCGCGATTATATATGGGTTCTCCCTGACTGCATCCAGGGAATCATCGCCATAGTCTTTATAAACGCGCATAGCGACAAGCGGCTTGATGCCGTAAGCCGCCAGAAAGTCAATAAGACGCTTGAGCTCCGCCTGGCGCCGGAAATCCTCCCCAATCTGGCGCGCGCTCTTTTGCGAGATACCCTTTATTGAGGAGAGCTTTTCCGGTGCGTTTTCAATGACATGCAGCGCTTCCGCGCCAAATTTCTCAACAATGTCGCGAGCCTTTGACGGCCCGATATTCTTGATTATCCCTGACGATAAATACCTGAGTACGTCGTCAGTGCCGCTGGGCGGCAGTATTTCGTACGACTCTGTCTTGAACTGTTCGCCGTACTTAGGGTGCGTTGTCCAAGTGCCTTGAAGCGATATTTTCTCCCCTGCCTTGACGCCCGGTATGCAGCCTGTCGCCGTAGCGCTGCCGCTTCGCGTATCTATGCGCAATATCGAATAGCCGTTTTCGGGGTTGTAGTATATGACGGCGCTGATCAGGCCTTCAAGCGTTTCTTTATCCATAGGCGCCTTTCACCCTGCCCTGCGGATATCGGTGACGCCCTGTACGGACATGAGCCTCGCCATTGCCGCCACAAGCTCGTCGCGGTTCTTTACGTCAATCGTCACGGATACCGCGACTCCCCCCGCGCCGGCGTCTTTGGCTGTAAATGAGGATATCTTGATATTCAGCTTGTTCAGTATCGACGCCACATCGACGACCAGGCCGGCCCTGTCGCTTGCAGTCAGCGTGATGCCTGTCGGGTAAGCCTTTCCTTCAGTATCCGCCCAGGAGACGTTCACCCACCTGCCCGGGTCGCCCGGCTGCGCGCCGGATTTTATATAGTTGCCGCAATCCTGCCTGTGGACGGATACGCCCAGGCCGCGCGTGATAAACCCCGTGACAAGGTCCCCCGGGACGGGCTCGCAGCAGTGAGCGAACCTTACGAGGCAGTTGTCCAGACCTTCGACCATGACCCCATGCTGGGGCCGCGCCTGCCGGGCGTCGTCCCTGCCGGGCTTTTGCTGGTCTTCCTTCTTCTTGGCTTTCGTCGCCTGGCGCAAATCGTCGCGGATCCTGTTCACTACTCTTTGCGCCGAAATGCCGCCATAACCCATAGCTGCGCACAGCTCGTCAAAAGTCCCGAACGCAAGCCTTTCAAGCAGTTTCGCCAGCACATCGTCGCGCGAAAGGTCGGCCATGCTCAGGTTCGCCAGGCGAAGCTCTGACTCGAACGCCATTTTGCCGTGGATGATATTTTCTTCGCGCCTTTCTTTTTTGAACCATTGCCGGATCTTATTTCGCGCCTCCGGGCTCTTGATAATATCCAGCCAGTCGCGGCTCGGCCCTTTTGCGGAGTTTGAAGTCAGGATCCTGACGACGTCGCCGCTGTGCAAGACATGCGTATACGGCACCATTCGCCCGTTCACGATGGCGCCTGTCATCCTGTTGCCGACTTCGGAGTGGATGCTGTATGCGAAATCGATCGGAGTGGCGCCCGCAGGCAGGTTGCGCACATCGCCGCTGGGCGTGAAGACATAAACTTCGTCGGCGAACATATCTACCTTTAGTGCCTGGATGAAATCCTGCGCGTCTGAGTCCTGCTGGGACTCCAGAAGCCTCCTGACCCACGCGAACTTTTCCTCGTCGGCTACTTTTCCGCCTTCTTCCTGCTTGTACTTCCAGTGCGCGGCAATGCCGTACTCGGCAGTATGGTGCATTTCATGCGTGCGTATCTGAACCTCGAAAGGAACGCCGTCGCCGCCTATGACGGATGTGTGGAGACTCTGGTACATATTCGGTTTTGGCGTGCTGATATAATCCTTGAAGTTCCCCGGCATTGGGTGGAAAATATCATGTATGCAGCCAAGCACGTTGTAGCAATCTGCTATGTCGTTGACAATGACGCGAAATGCGTAAAGGTCGAGCACTTCCGAAAGCTCGCGGTTCTTGATCTGGTTGAACATCTTTCTGTATATGCTGTACATATGCTTGATCCGCCCGGAAACCTCGGACTCAATGCTGAGCTCGCGCAGCCTTGCGCGTATCATGTCCTGGACTTTGCTAAGGAAACTCTCATCCTGCGCGCGGCGGAGTTTTAGCCCCTCGCGGATATCGTTGCATGCCGACGCATCCAGGTACTCAATCGATAAGTCTTCAAGCTCCCATTTTATCTTCTGCATCCCTAGCCTGTGGGCTATAGGTGCGTACATCTCAATAGTCTCATGCGCCTTCTCGAGCTGTTTCTCTCCGGATTGATACTCCATCGTGCGCATATTATGCAGACGATCTGCGATTTTTATGAGTATTACCCTGATATCTTTCGCCATCGCGATAAGGAGCTTTCGCAGATTCTCCATCTGCTCTTTTTCTTTGTTTGGCTGCTTGTTCTGGTCTTTGCCTTTTTCCTTGCCCGGATACGAGACGCGGGTCAACTTTGTCACGCCCTCGACTATCTCTGCGACGTCTTTCCCGAACAATTTCTCTATCTCTTCGTATGAAGCCCCTGTGTCTTCTATGCAGTCGTGGAGCAGCGCGGCGCATATTGAATCCTCGTCAAGGCCGATTTCCAGGACGATTTCGGCAGCGGCGAGCGGATGGGTTATGAACTCTGAGCCATCCTTGCGTTTTTGCGCGCCATGCGCCTGCCGCGCGTATTCAAACGCGGTCCGGATTCTTTTTAGGTCGGCTCCGGGAGTGCTTTCGCCAACTGCAGCTTCCAGCCTGCGGTATCTTTCAGTTATATCGTCGATGACAAAGCACCTCCCTCGTTAGAAGTGGTTTTTTTGGTGTTTGGTGCAGCAGGGAACAGGGATTCGAGACAGCACATTAATCGGGGAGCGCGGGGCGCATGTCGAACACATGCAACTGGACGCTGCTGCGCCCCCGGAACACATTGATTTGCGGCTCGAAGGCCACGTCTACGCGCATGCCCTCGCCGACGCCCAGATCCTCAGCAGGCATCGAGAAGAAAATGCAGTCCAGAAACTTCCCTGATTTTTCGATTCTCAAACGGGAGTGTTTGCCCGAACCGATAGACTGGACTGACGTGAGCAGCGCATCCCGTATGCAAATGCAAGGCGGCGCGTGCCCTGCGCCGAACGGCTCGAGCGATTCGAGCGCGGCAATATTCTCGATTGCCAGCAGTTCCGGTTTCTCAACTTCGAAATCAAGGCGAAGCCCGCGCGCCGGCGAGTCGCCGGAGCTCTCTTTATATATACCGGTAATCCGTTTGCGGAATTCCTCTATTTGACCATCCGCGATTGTCACACCCGAGGCCATATCATGTCCGCCGTAGTTATCCAGCAAGTCTTCGCATGAGCGCAGCGCTTCGTAAATCCTGAACGAGCCTGCGCTGCGGCACGAACCGCGGCCTACGCCATCATCGTCGATGCTGATAATAATAGCGGGCACGCCGTACCTCTCTGCCATTTTTGCGGCGACAATGCCTGTGACGCCCTGGTACCAGCCACGCTTTGCCAGCACGATTGGCCCGTCCGGAGCTGCTTCAGGCAGCATCGACGCGGCTTCCTCAAAGATGCTGAGCTCCATCTCACGGCGCCGGTCGTTCATCTCGCCGAGCATCTCAGCCAGTTGCGCGGCTTCCGAGTCGTCGCCGGTCAGCAGCAGTTCGAGCGCCAGCTCGGTCCTGCCCATCCTCCCGGCCGCATTGAGCCTTGGCGCAAGAGCGAATCCGACGGTCGCCGATGTTACGCGCCTTCTTTCGGCAATAGTCTCCGCAAGCAGATAACGCAGGCCTAACCTCGGCTCCTCATTAATGAGCTTAAGCCCGTATCTAATCAGTTCCCTGTTCTCCCCCGCGACCGGCATGACGTCCGCTATTGTGCCAAGCGCGACCAGGTCCGCGTATTTATCTATAAGTTCGCCGGTAGGAATACCGGGCTCAAGCGCGCAGATAAGTTTAAATGCGACTCCGACGCCCGCGAGAACCTTATTCGGGTAAGCGCAATCGGGGCGCTTGGGGTCGACAACCGCGTCCGCATCCGGCAGTTCTGTCTTGCACTCGTGATGGTCGGTTATGACAAGGCTCATGCCGAGCGCGCGCGCGTGAGCAGCTTCCTCGACTGCGGTTATCCCGCAATCGACAGTTACCACAAGGTTCACGCCGTTTGCCTTGAGCTTGTCCAGCGCGGACTTGCTAAGCCCGTAGCCCTCGTCAAGGCGGCTCGGGATATAGACCTCATAGTCGGCCTTCTTTGAGCGCAGCCATATTGAAAGCATTGCGCACGAAGTCATGCCGTCAACGTCATAGTCTCCAAACACGGCTATGCGCTCGGATGCCGCTATTGCGGCGTTTATCCTGGCGACCGCTTTGCCCATATCCGCAAGGAGGAAGGGGTCGTAAAGGCTGCCTGCTCCTTCGGATATAAGGCTCCGCACTTCCTCGCCGTCTGTCACGCCCCTCGAAACCAGGAGAACGGAAATGAGCGGATTGAAGCCCTCGCGGCACAGGTTTACTGCCGCGTCTCTGTCGAATCCTCGCACATCCCAGTTTTGAAATCTCATTATCCGGCTCCTGGTACTGGTAAAGCGTTTACCAAAATTAACTGACAGGCCGGGAGCCGCAGCAGGCAAAGTGAATGCTGCGGCTCCCGGATGATTACAGCGCCAGCCCCATCTTCTCTTCGAGGAAAATGCGGGCGTCCATCGTTTTCAGCTCAGGGCTGACCAGGGGCTTAAATTCCATTTTACCCAGCACGTCTTTATCCAGATCGACTCCGGGTGCGATTTCCATAAGCATGATCCCATCATTAGTCAGCTTGAACACGGCGCGTTCGGAAATGTACATGACTTCCTGGCCGTTTTTCAAGGCCTGGTCGCCCGAGAAAGTTATCTGCTGTACTTCGTTGACGTACTTTATCTCGGAACCGTCGCTCAAAATGCTCATCTTGCCGCCCGTAATCGCGATGTCCGGCTTTGGCCGGCCTGCCGTGAACATGCCCACGAAGAAGACCTTCTTTGCGTTCTGGGAGATGTCTATGAAACCGCCGGGCCCGCCGTTGCGCCCCGCGAACTTCGAGACGTTGACATTGCCCCTGAAGTCTATCTCCGCAGAGCCGAGGAAGGTCATATCGAGCAGGCCTCCGCCATACATATTAAGGATATCTGTCTGGCTGTAGATAGCCTCCGCGTTCGCGACGCCGGGGAAAGCCAGCCCATCCTGAACGACGCCGCCCATGGGGCCGGACTCGACCGAGGTAACGGTTTTATCCGCAATGCCTTCTTCGTCGGCGACGCTGTTGATCGCGGCGGGGATTCCGACGCCGAAGTTGATTACTGCTCCGGGTGTGAGTTCCATAGCGCCCCGGCGCGCTATAACCTTTCGCGGGTCGAGCTTCATGGCGGACTCCACGCTCGAGGCCGTCCTGAGCATACCGGTGAGCTCGGGCCTGTACTTAGGAGTAATATAGCACTGGCGATGGTTGTCGGGGTTCTGCGTTTTTATGATGTAGTCGACAAAGCTGGAGTGGAACCTTACGCTCTTTGCGGGTATCGAGCCGCGCTTGACGATCTCAGCGACCTGCATAATGACAGTGCCGCCGTTGTTTCGCACAGCAGCGGCCATTTCCAGCTCGGCGCCTATCAGCGCTTCCTGTTCAATCGAAATGTTGCCATCCTCGTCGGCGTATGTCCCGCGGATGAACGCGACGTCGGGCTTGAACGCTTTATAGAACAGATACTCCTTCCCGTCGATCTCCATGAGCTCAACGACCGGCCCGAGATCCTTTGCCATGCCGTTGACTGCGCAGCCCTCATTGCGGGGGTCGCAAAAAGTGCCCAGCCCGACCTTCGTGATCAGACCCGGCTGCCCACCCGCGACAGCGCGCGTGAGGTTCAGCAGGACTCCCATCGGGTAGAGGAATCCCGCGATTTTGTTATCCTGGATCTTATACCCGATGGCGCGCGCATCGGCGAGCGCTATCCTGACGGAGCTTATAAGCCCGTCGGCCCGCATGAGATTCAGCCCGACATTATAGCCCATTAGAGGCTCATAGCTCTCGGACTTATCTCCCGGCGTGATTCCGCTGATAACTGAGATGCCTCGCGGGCTGCCGGTTTTCTCGAATCTTTCGGCGAGGCCAATGATCAGTTCCTCAGGGCTCCCGTATGTGCTGAAGCCTCCGAGCATCAGAGTCATTGCGTCGCCAACATGGCTGACGGCCTCTTCAACAGTAACAAATTTCGCCATAGATAGCTTCTCCCTACTTGTAGACGTCTTTCGCCTCGGCGTACTCCGGATTCATGACGACCGAGAAGTGGAAAATCGGCTTGTTGACCTCGAGAATCCTCATTGGGTTGTGCGGGATGTCGCCGGGCACGAAAATCAATGTGGAGCGCGTCAACTTGTGCGCTTCGCCGTTGATCGTAAACTCGATGACGCCGTTGAGGTCATACTGATCCTCGGGGTTGGATCCGTAGAAGCCTATGAGCTCGCTGTACCCGTGCACATGTTCTGTGAAGATGGGGTCGCGTTCCGGCACCCTGTTATACCACGCCGTGTTCATCTGGAACGCGCCGGGGCACACATTGTTGTCCATCCATAATATACGGCTGGCAAACTTCTCGTAGATCACTTTAAAGTCCGGATCCATCATGTTTGCCGGAGCTTGAAGCTCCTGCACGAAGTACTTACCGTACTCCCCGCCTTTGTTGTTATCGTATGTCATAACTTAAGATCCCCTTTCCTTGTGGCGCTGCCTTCAGCGTCAATCAGCCCGACCCGGATAGTTCCGCTACTCCTTGGGCATATCCCAGTCGATGAACTTCCAGTAAGGCGCGTTCACGCGCTCCTGATAAGCTGCCATATCGACTCCGTTCCAGTCATAGAAGCCTTTTTTCCCCTCGGATCTGGCGCCTGTGTCTCCGCGTTCGATCCGGTCGGTAATCGCAGCGGGCGCTGCGTCGATGTTGCTTAAAGTGGGAAATACGGTATTGCATGTCATTATGTTCAGGTTCAGCCCGCCGTTGTCAAAGTGCTCGTACATGCCGATAGACGTGTACCGCGGGCAGAAGCTGTAGTTGAGACATGTGTCGACGTCACGCGGCTCGCAGATGCCGCTCTCGACGAGATTGAGAGCCTCCCTCCACAAAGCGAACTGCAGCCTGTTGCCTATGAAACCGGGGGTCGGCTTCTTGAGGATGACCGGCTTGCGATCGAGCGACTCAAGGAACTCCCTTGCGAACTCAAGCACGCCGGGGGCTGTATCCTTGCCCCCGCATAGCTCGAAGAACGGAACCATGTGAGCGGGGTTGAACGGGTGGGTCACGATGAGCCGATCCTTGTACTTAGTCATCTTATCCGCCATCATATCCGGAGTGAACGATGAGCTTACGGAGCAGATCGCTTTGACGTTCGGGCAGGTCGCTTCGATTTTTGCCAGAATATCGAACTTCAGCTCGATATTCTCAGTAACGCATTCGAATAGGACCTCGCAGTCGGCTATGTCGGCATAGTCAAGCGAGTAGTTTAGATACTTCTCGCAAATCGCCGTTTGATTCTCGGGCATCAGCCCTTTATCGATCATCTGACGGAAGTAGTTATCATACGTCTTTTTGTACTCCGGCAGCATCTCCGCCCGGCGCGCGACGCAGGTAGTCTTGTAGCCGTGTCCCGTGGTCAGGACTGACATGCTGTCGCCAATCATGCCCAGGCCGATAATGCCGACATGCTTAACATTGTCCAGTTTCATTGGTATTAATCACCTTTCTGCCACTAGATCTGCTTGAGCCCGATCATAGCCCTTGCTTCTTCCGGGGTCGCTACGTCCATCTCCAGCTCGCGGATGATGCGCGCCATGCGCTCGACGAGTTGTGCGTTGGATTTTGCAGGCTCCCTGTAAGCGTAGTTGATGTTGTCTTCCATGCCGACGCGCGCGTGGCAGCCCTTGAGCATGCCGTATGTAACCCCGTGAAGCTGGTTCGCGGCTATCGCCATTGTTGTCATGTTGACAGGCATCCCCGCCGCGTTTTGCAGGATTAGGTCGATCATGTAGTCGTGGTTCTTCTGCGTGTAGGAAATCGCGCCCTGGCTGACTTTGTTCATGCCCATGACGAGCGTGATATTGACAGGCTCGTTCGGGTCGTCCGTCAGCTTGCAGACGCCGGCCGGGACCAGATACTGGTAAACATCCTCGACAGACTCGAGGTTAAACGCTTCGATTTCCGGCTTGATCCCCAGCTCGCGCATACGGAGGCCGTGCTTGATGAGCCAGTCGCGCTCCCACCTGTAGATGAAGCACAAGTCGCCCCATACCGTCGTTATCAGGGAAGTGTCGAGCGAGCACATCTCAGGAAGAGCGTCTCTCACGCTGTCGTCATACAGCAGTTGCACACCATCGTCGGCTTCCGAGCCGGGCTTGGTCGCGGGCGCCGTGGAGTTTTGGGTAATCATGTTGCACTTCGCGCGGACTCCGGTGTTGATTTCCGCGAATACTTTCGGGTCGTTGCACGAGTTGCCGTCCTTGTCGCGCGCGTGGACATGTACGATCGCGGCGCCTGCGTTGTAGCAATCGTACGCCGACTGGATGATCTCCGAAGGCTGCTCCGGCAGATTCGGGTTTTGGGCTTTGCCCTGGAAGTTGCCTGTCTGAGCTACTGTGATAATCACTTTTCTTTTGTCTGCCATTTCTTTGATCCTTTCTGTGTTGAAGTAATGTTGCCGCACGGAGGCATGGCTTTTCTTGTTCTTAACTTGATAATACTTCATCACAAGGGATTTTTCAAGCCTTTTTCCAAGTTTTGGGCACTCCCGCCCCCCTCGGGGAGCGGCTCGTTGCGCGCGAAACACAAATATGTAAAATTTATGTATTGATTATGTAAAATGTTGTCGTGTATAATAACCGGAGCAGACACTCGGCTTTTCGCCTGACCGACATCAGTTCCACCGGAAAAGGTCTGCGAACGAGGAAGGAAAACATATATTATGAGGTTATCCGACGCAGTATACCTTGCCGGCGGGCTTGCTCTGTTCCTGTACGGGATGCGAATGATGGGCGACGGACTCGAAGCTGTCGCCGGCAATAGGATGAAGCGCATTCTGGAAAGGCTGACGACGAATAGGATTCTGGGCGTCGTAGTCGGCGCGTTGATAACTGCGGTTATACAGTCGTCTTCAGCGACAACTGCTATGCTGGTCGGATTCGTCAACTCCGGCATCATGTCCCTCAACCAAGCTGTCTGGGTCATTATGGGATCGAATATCGGGACAACAATCACCGGCCAGCTTATAGCCCTCGACATAAGCAGAATAGCTCCACTCATAGCTTTCGTTGGCGTCATCATGGTCGTGTTCCTTAAACGTAAAACCATTAACCATTCCGGCACGATTATTGCCGGACTGGGAGTGCTCTTCATCGGTATGTCGATGATGAGCTCCGCGCTGTCGCCTCTCAGGCAGTCAGAGTACTTCATTAACCTGATGACGACGATACAAAACCCTGTACTCGGAATTCTCATCGGCATAGTGTTCACATCAATAATCCAGTCGTCTTCAGCTTCAATCGGCATCCTCCAGACCCTTGCCATGAGCGGGCTCATAGAACTCCAAGGCGCTGTTTACATCATGCTTGGAATGAAGATAGGAACCTGCGTCACGGCCGCGCTCGCCTCCGTCGGAACCGGCCGCAGCGCTAAGCGGGTCGTGATTATCCACTACGCGTTTAATATTATCGAAGCGATACTATTTGCGATCGTCTTCCGGACCACAGGGATCCTGGACCTGGTTTACAGGCTGACGCCGGCGAACCCCGCCGCGCAGATAGCTAATATGCACACTATATGCAGCGTCGTGATGACGATAATCCTCCTGCCGTTCGGCCGGTACCTCGTCAAGTTTGCCGGTCGCATCCTTCCGGAGAAGACGGATGAAGCCGGAGATATGCGCCTTGCGTATATCAGCAATCGCGAGATCAAGGAGCACAAGATCGGCTACACGGCGATCATTGTCACGCAACTACTGAGGGAAATCCACAGGATGTTCGAGTTTGCAAAGAATAATGTGCTCCTGGGATTCCTGTCAATTGAGGAAAGGACTACCAAATATGTTGCGGAGATCAACAAGAACGAGGAAATAATCGACTACCTCAACAAGGAGATCGCGGTCTACATTTCCCATGTTATCACTGCGGATATGCCGCACACAGATGCGGAGATTATCAGCGCGATGCTTACAGTAGCAAGCAATATCGAACGCATTGGCGACCACGCCGAGAACTTTGCCGACTCTGCGAGAAATCTGAACACTTACGGGGTCTCGCTCTCTGACGCGGCTCTCGATGAGGTGCGGGAGATGCGCAAGGCCTGCACCGGAGCGCTGGATGTCATCTCAAAGAAGATTTACGTGCCCGAGGATCCGAATCTCCCGCGCGAAGAGCCACGCGAAATGCTGGCGGAGATAGAAGCCGCTGAACAGCTAATCGACGATATAACCATTATGCACCGCGAGCAGCAGATGAACAGAATGAAAGAAGGGACGTGCGACGCGGAGGCGAGTATCATCTATTCGGAGATGCTGACCGATTTCGAGAGGATCGGAGACCATATGCTCAATATCGCGCAAGCATACGCGCGGGTGTAGGAGCCCTAGGAGCCTTGGACAAAAGCCGCGTAGTCAGGCGTGTAAATGGCTGTAAGAGTTGTGCACTTTTAGGTGACACGCAGTACTTAGCACCGTCCCACTATGCAGCTATAGTATGTCAAAGCCTGCATGGATGTTCCGGCCAAGGTAGACACATGCATATGAGATCGACAAACAGAAAACCCTGTAGCCATTGCAGCTACAGGGTTTGCGCATGGTTGCGGGGGCAGGATTTGAACCTGCGACCTTTGGGTTATGAGCCCGCATTTCCATACTTAACCAATTTCATATACAAACAGTGCTGGGTGCTGATTATCTGGCTTTAGACATTTGCTCAAGTACGAAAACCCTTTGAGCATGATCTTCTGCTATGTTTTCAAGGGCTGTTATGCGTTTATCCTGTTCTTTATTCTTCTCAATTCCACTGATAACACCATCAAGGGCTGCGGCTATGCGCGGATATTGCTCTAACTCGACTTTTAGCTGAGAAGTCCTAACAACTTCCAAACCTTCTTTCAAATCGTTGACATCGGCTTTTATTGAATATTGCTCTGACTCGACTTTTAGCTGAGAAGTCCTAACAACTTCCAAACCTTCTTTCAAATCGTTAATATCGGCTTTCATTGAATATTGCTCTGACTCGACTTTTAGCTGAGAAGTCCTAACAACTTCCAAACCTTCTTTCAAATCGTTAATATCGGCTTTTATTGAATATTGCTCTGACTCGACTTTTAGCTGAGAAGTCCTAACACCTTCCAAACTTTCTTTCAAATCGTTGATATCGGCGTTTACTCGATATTGTTCTGACTCGACTTTTAACTGAGAAGTCCTAACACCTTCCAAACCTTCTTTCAAATCGTTGATATCGGCTTTCATTGGCTCTAGTTTCCCGTCCATTAAAGCACCAATAGCTTGTAAATCTTCTTTTGTCAATGACATAAGCTCACCCCCGATGGAAGTATTATATACACCACCTATGATAATGGCAAGTCCTTTTCCACATATTACAGCCAATTATCACTCATTTTATACAATGGAGGCCAAAAGGAACTCAAAATGCTGATACTGCGTATTTTTCGCGAAACAGCAAAAACCCTGTAGCCATTGCAGTTACAGGGTTTCTTGTGGTTGCGGGGGCAGGATTTGAACCTGCGACCTTTGGGTTATGAGCCCAACGAGCTACCGGACTGCTCCACCCCGCGGTATTGACAAATTTCTAAGACGGAGAACATAATACCACGCCGCCGGCACTTCGTCAATACCTTTTTCGGAGCAATTTTTTAGACTGTTCGAAATGCGAAAAGGTTGGCGTTTTGCTTGTGTCTGTGATATTATCGTGGTGATAAACATCTCAGAGGGGAGGACGCGCAACCCTACCGTCGCCTGAAGAGGCGGGGGTACTATGCGCAATGATAGATGAATAGATACGAGAACCTTAGATCTGACGGAGACCTGGATATAGACCAATACGAAAAACGAGCTGTAGCAGCAATAAAGGAGCACGTCGGCGTCGGGAGCGTGCTGCTCGCGCTATCCGGAGGCGTCGATTCAGCGGTATGCGCTGCGCTGCTTGCAAAGGCGGTGCCCGGCCGGCTGCATTGCATTTTCGTAGACCATGGCTTCATGCGAAAAAACGAAGGAGACGAAGTAGAAGCAGCGTTTAAAGACCGCGACCTCCATTTGACCCGCGTTGACGCCGCCGACAGATTTCTTGCGAGAATCGCAGGCGTCACCGACCCGGAGCAAAAGCGAAAGATAATCGGCGAAGAGTTTATTCGCGTATTCGAGGAGGAGTCCCGAAAGCTCAGCGGCATCGAATATCTGGCACAGGGGACAATCTATCCCGATGTCGTTGAGTCCGGAGTTGGAGATTCAGCAGTCATAAAGAGCCATCACAATGTCGGAGGGCTGCCTGAGGACATGGGATTCAAAGAACTCGTCGAACCGTTATACTCCTTATATAAAGGAGAAGTCCGCGACCTGGGCTGGCACCTCGGCCTCCCCGCCGCGATCACCGAGCGCCAGCCATTCCCAGGACCCGGGCTCGCTGTGCGCTGCCTGGGCGAAGTCACAAAGGAAAAACTCGACATTCTCAGGGAAGCGGACGCGATTTTCCGCGAAGTCATCGATTCCGGGGACACCCGGCCGGATCAGTATTTCGCAATACTTGCCGGCGGGCGCACAGTCGGCATAAAGGGCGACTCGCGCGCATACGGATACACAGTCGCGCTACGCGCTGTCAAAACGGCGGACTTCGTGACTGCCGGCTACGCCCCGCTGCCGCACAGCCTGCTCAGCCAGGCTGCCGAAAGAATAACCGGCGAAATCCCCGCAGTCAACCGCGTCGTGTACGACATCACAAGCAAACCCCCCGGAACAATCGAGTGGGAGTAGGGAGCGGGAATAGCTTACGTATTCTTATCGACTAGAGAAGCAAGCGGTGGTGCAGTGAAAAGGATTATGCAAACGACTGCTGATATGAAACGCAGTTATATAATGAGCCGCATAGGCAGTATAGACACATCAATCGAGGTATTGCTGCGGAAGGCACTTTGGCATTCCGGGATTAGATACAGGAAGAATTACTCAAAGCTTCCTGGGACGCCGGATATCGCAATAACAAAATATAAAATCGCAATATTCTGTGATGGCGAGTTTTGGCACGGCAAAGATTGGGAAAGCAAAAAGACCGAGATTCGAAGCAACCGCGATTACTGGATAAGCAAAATAGAACGCAACATTGGTAGAGATAACGAGGTTAACCAGCGTCTTTGCGGAAGTGGCTGGATAGTTCTTAGGTTTTGGGGGAAACAGATTCTTGACGACCTGACCGGCTGCGTCAATGACATTAATGAAGTAATCTTTTCGAGCAAGGTAGAGACATATAGTTCAAGTCGATATTCGTGTGACATCTACCCTTGCTGGCTGGACAGCACATATAGTGAGAATAGCTCATACTGAGTTATACAGTACAACCAGTATTGTGCTTCTGCCTTATTACAGGTTGCTGCTGCGCAGAGGGTCGCGAGGCATGAAGATTTCACGAAATCTCCAACTCTTTGTTCATTGTCCGTTTTATTGGACAGCAAAATTGAGATAATATTACACTATCACCATACACTATCACCAATACTGATTAGGTGGCATAACATACTTAGGGTTTTCATCTGTCATATGACACTATGCCATCGGTAACGAGCGGGTATTCTGATTTATTGAACGATGGCACACCGCGCGTTTTCTGAAAACTATCTAGAAGTCTTGATATTCTTCCCGCTCCTCTAAGGTAATGGAGAACTAAAAGGTTAGCATCGCATGTAGATGTCCTGCCGCTCTTTAGGTTATAGGCCGGTTTGTTTCCTTGCACGACGTTTTTATAGTAATACTTACAATCTTCATTTTGAAGAAGCAAATCAACAAACTTAATGAAAGACTCGAATGAGATTTTTTGTCCGCTTGGAACCGGAATATCTCCAAAATAATTGTTAAGACTGTACCAGACATCGTCAGAGAAGCCTATGTGATTCCATCGCATCTTTATCGGGTCGATTTGTCGGATTTCGTCAACTTCATCATTTAGCAGCAGCGCCGAGCATTCATAGTATCCACTTGTTTGAGTGTAATTATACATGTACCCCATATGGAAAAATACCGCGGCAACGATGCTGAGATAATCCCTGTGCTGCTTTCCAATCTCATCCAAAATATCCCAGATGAAACCGAAAGATGCATCCTGCATTATTGAACCATTAACACATTCTAGCTTTGGGCGAAAATCCTTCGGCATTGGGTTACGATTGCTTTCCGCGCTCTCCTTGCCCGGCATTTGGATATATACTTTTTCTCCTTGCAGAGATGTGTACAGCAGTATTCTATGCTCCAAGGACTCATAACGTAGCCCCTCGCGGTCTAATGAAAGAAAAGCTTCGATATTCTCTCGCCTGAGTAATCTTGAACAATCCAACACCTCTTGAGAGTACGAAACACGCAGAGAGTTCCTCAGTTCCGCTATTGATATAACTTGTTGCAATTTTAGTTCTCCTATTCGTTGATTATTGATTCTACATATGTGCTGTTAAGCCAAAAGCACTGCTTAATCATATCTCTGCCATCTGGCAGCGGGTATGTATCACTTGCGTTTTTTGCGTGTGGGCGGACGTGGGCGACCCGATTCTCAGATTGCTTTGGCAGGTTGTTACGTGTCACACTACCGTTGTATTCTAGCTCTACGCCGTACCTAATTACTTGTACTGTCCGCTCCCAGACTTTCCTTACCTCATCCAAATCCTCAGCGGGCATGTTCCAGAACTTGACCCGCTCAAAAAAATAATCTCCAGCATCGTTTTCTTTAAATATGATAAACAGGAACTTCGTTGGTTCCAGATAGTTCTTTAGAGACGAGTCCTCCCAGTCCTCTTGGATTATATCAAGGAATCGGAATCCAGGAAAGGACATACTCTCTCTAATATGCCCGGTTTTCTGTATACGAATTGTTTTCGGGATGATGTTCGCTTTTTGAAACTCGTCAGTAGCGGTTATTTTTCCTTCAATGCCAAGAATACGTGCTAATATGATCTCATTAATATTCTTTGGACCGGGTTGTATGTCAAACTCGTGCATTAGCTTAGTTCGAGACCGACCAAAATACGGAGCGATTCGCTCGACAATATATTCTTCAAAGCTCTTTTCGCGAAGGAGTGCCGGATCCTTGACGATATGCTCATCGGTTCTCTCTCCAAAAATGTAGTTATTCAGGATGTACGTCATATATGACTGCTTCAACGAATATGCACGCTGCTTTGCAGGAATATCGGAGAACGGTTGCTGTCGCACTGACGCAGATGTTGCCCCTTTGGTACAAGCCCCGAGATATAAAGTATCACCCTCGGATATCTCGTGCGCTCTGCCAGCGCGTATTTTTGAAATGATGTATTCCCAATCCTTCTCAATGATTATCAAGTCTTCGACAGGAAAGCTAAACAGTATTGCTTCTTCTATGGTGAAGTCACCTTTGTCAACACCATCGATATGCCTATACGCCATGATAAGCATTGTGTTGCATTTACGCCAAAAACTGCTTGTTTGAAAGGTGTTCTTGTACTCCTCCATGTAGTTGATAATGTTACAGACTAGACGCTCTTTTGCGCGTACGCCTTTGCTGGCCTTTACATATGGAGTGACCTTTAGCTCAACGCCGGCTTCTGCAAAGTCAGGCTCAGAGTCGCTATTGATTTTATATCCGAACCAAGATTCTTCAACAACGCTGCCTACAGCACCTTTTCCGATGCTGAGTTTATGTGTCTTATCCATATCGCGAAGCGGTATGCCAATGGCTTCTCGGCCACGCACAAGGACTTCCTCTTTTGTTGTATACTTACGGTCACTCATTCATAAGTGTCCTTTCAGATAATTTTCGGAAAACCCTTGATCCTCTAATATAAATATGATATAATTTGAAGCGGTGATTGAGATGAACGATAATGAAATCAAGGTAGTGGAGTTATTTGCGGGCGTTGGCGGGTTTCGCGCTGGGCTTGAGCGCAGTTCAAGTCGTTATGAGACTGTGTGGGCCAATCAGTGGGAGCCTGATAAGAAAGTTCAACACGCCTATGACTGCTATATATCCCATTATGGCGCAGTATTAAGCCATGTTAATAATGATATTGCGAGAGTTAAGTGCAATATCCCGGCACATGATATCCTCGTCGGCGGGTTTCCATGCCAAGATTACTCAGTGGCTAGAACCGGAGCAAAGGGAATCGAAGGAAAGAAGGGCGTCTTGTGGTGGCATATTAAGGATATTCTACTAACCCATCGCCCAAAATATGTCGTTTTAGAAAATGTTGACCGTCTCCTTAAGTCACCGTCATCCCAAAGAGGCAGGGATTTTGGAGTTATTCTCAGATGTCTCAATGACTTGGGCTATGCTGTAGAATGGCGTATCATTAACGCTGCTGAGTATGGATATGCACAGAGACGGCGGCGAGTATATATAGTAGCCTTTAGCAGCTCTACGGAAATATATAGAGAGCTAGAAAGCATCGCTCGCTCAAACGACGGAGTTCAACTCTACAAAAGATTATACAATAATGGCTTTTTCTCGTCAATATTTCCTGTGCAAAATAGTGTTAGCACAAGAAATCTATCAGAACTGTCAATAAATCAGGCAGATTACGTGGATCTAATCGAACTGTCAGAGAATTTCTCAGCGCCTTTCTATAATTCTGGAATAATGATAAATGGGAGAATCGTCTCGAAGGAAGTAGCGCCGATAGAAGTAAAGCCGACTACACTAGGCGAAATCCGCCATACCGAGCCAGTAGATGAGAAATACTTCCTCAATGGATCGCTCGAAAAATGGGAGTTCTTAAAGGGTGCAAAAAAAATACCGCGTGTGCGGCCTAATGGAGAACCGTACTATTTCAGCGAGGGTCCTGTGTGTTTCCCGGATTATCTTGATAGGCCCGCCCGAACCATGCTGACCAGTGAGTCCAGCGTAAATAGAAGCACTCATGTTATCGAAGATGCTGTGACTGGAAAGCTCCGGCTTCTAACACCTGTTGAATGTGAACGACTTAATGGATTTGAAGATGATTGGACGAATACGGGTATGCCCGAGAAGTTCAGGTATTTCACAATGGGCAATTCACTGGTAGTTCCTGTTGTGGAGAAAATCGGGGAGCGATTACTGGAGATTGTATGAATCTATCATATCAGTCAACAACTAAACTGGTAGTTGTGTGATGATTGAGGTAGTTGCTGCACTCATATGGGATGATGATCGGTTTTTGATATGCCAACGCCCTGAACATAAAGCTAGACCACTATTATGGGAGTTTCCCGGTGGAAAGGTGGAGCCAGGCGAGAGTATGGAAAAGGCCTTGATTAGAGAGTGCTTTGAAGAACTTGGTATTGTTTTGGCAGTAGGTAGTGTTTTTAACGACACTGTATACGCATACGATGAGATTACGATTCATCTTACAGTGTTAGGTGCGGTTATATCGGAAGGAAAACCGCAGTTGTTGGAACATGCAGACTTACGTTGGATCAAGAAGAGCGATATCACGTTTTACTCTTTTTGCCCGGCGGATACGGAAAGAACGAAACCTATGGGCTAATC
>WRJQ01000003.1 GCA_009778485.1 Oscillospiraceae bacterium | reverse complement strand
ATCGAAGCCTGCTTCGATTCGAAGAGGAGCTGCGATGAAGCGAGCGAGCGTTACAGCTTGCTGTAATGCGAGACTTAGCGCAATCCGCAGCGACGAGCTTCGCTTGCGAAATGCAATTGAAGCGCCTGAACGGGGTACCTGAACAGACATCTCTGGGTACACAGTCCGTATCTTGCGTTTTTCGGAAAGCTGTGGTATCATGCTCGCCGGACAGGTTATCTCGCAAGTGGAGGTACAAAGCGAAATGAAAAAAGCGATCGCTGCAGCGATTACGCTCTTGATGCTCGTGTGTGCCGCGACAGCCTCCGCGTCCCAGGGAGGCACATCGAAGGATCCTCTGGTAACACTCAGCCATTTTAACAGCTCGTTCGCTCAGCCCATACGCAGCGAAGTCGCGGACAGGTTCGGCGCCGCTGCGCTCAGCGCGCAGACGCGGCTGGACAAAATGTTTAAGGATAGCGCGAGATATGCATTCGCCGGCAGTTACACATATCTCGCGCTATCACAGGACGACTCGGTCGCATTGACTGCGGGAGCGAGTTTTATCCTGACGTCAGGGTCTGCTGAACTCACAGTCATCAACGGGCAGGTCGTGAACGTATCGACCGGGGAGGAAGCGGCTTCAGGTGAGATACTAAGCCTCAGCGGGCGCTACTTCTGCACTGAGGACACGTTTGCGATTGTTACGATGGGGGCTGCGTCGGAAGGCTTTGTCGATGGGTATTACATAATAGCTGCGGACCTTGTCGCCTCAGGTACGCACAGAGTGTTTAAGGATGTCGCTTCGGACGCATGGTACTACGCGGCCGTGGACTTCGTATACAGGAACGGACTCTTCGCGGGGACGTCGGACGACGCCTTTTCCCCTGAAGTGCCGATGACGCGGGCTATGTTTGTAACGGTGCTGCACAGGCTTGCCGGAAAGCCGGCAGCGCAAGGGAACGCGCAAGGGGAGACTGTAGCCGACGCTACGGGGTCAGGGGAACATGTTATACAGACATTTGACGACGTGCCTGCCGGCGAGTGGTACACAGACGCTGTGATATGGGCGAACGCAAATGGCATCGTGACTGGTTACGACGATGGGTTGTTCCGCCCGGGCACGCCCTTGTCCCGCGAGCAGATGGCAACAATCATACTCAGGTATGCTGCCCACAGCGGCGCGGATGTGCAATCGCCCGAAGGAGCGCTTGACGATTTCCCCGATATGGGTGCAGTATCTTTGTTCGCGCTGGATGCGATGCGCTGGGCGGTATCGGAAGGCGTGATCAACGGGTCGGGCGGTAGGCTCCTGCCGCAAGGCACAGCCACAAGAGCGCAGGTTGCTCAGGTGATGCGCAATTATATAGGTTAGTAGTGCCTGGACGGGATACCTGAACAGTTGCGGTTAATCCAGCAGGTATGACATCAGCTTGACGTCGAATTTTACGCTCAGGTCAAGGTCTCGAACGCAATAAGAATCGCCTGTCAATACATAGAAGAGCCCGAGGTCCCCGTCAAACGTCACGACGCCGTCCCCGGCAAGAAGTACCTCGCCTTCTTCGTCGTAGATACGAAACGAACTCGCGGCTTGGTCTGAGCCGAACCCTCCGAACCGGCTGGTTAAGGAAATGAACACAGTAGAGCCATCGCCGACGGGTACGGCATGCAGAAGCATTCCGTCCTGCGGGGGAACTATTACCCGCCCTTCGATATCCATAGCTCCGTACCAGCCGCTTTCATCAGAATAAGCCAAGTACTCTCCTTCTATCGAGGATATATACTGGACGTCGGGGTAGTGGTACTCCGCTTCGCGCGAGAAGAGGACTGAGCCCGGGACCCCCTCGTACCAACACGTAAACCAGCCCCCGCCCAGAGGCGTTACTCCCATGCGGACGCCGCGGTCGGTTGCCAACGTAAACTTCGTCAGGTCAGGCGAGTAACACTCGACAGCCTGCCATTCATTGTTATAGACGATATAGCCGGACCCGTCATAGTGCGAAATGATACTCATATCGGTGACTGTTATAAGCGCCTCACCGCGCTTATTTATTATTTGCGTCACATTGCCCGGGAGCTCAGCGACGGCGTAGCCGTTGGAGAAATAGAACGGGTAGATGTATCTCGGCTCGATCACCTGGTTGAAGCCTCTGTCAATTGCGCCCCATAGCTCGACGCCCTGCTCCCATGAAGGCGCCGACACCGGAGCCAGGCCTTCGTTAAAGTTGCTTGCGCCCTGATAGTCGGTTTTAATCTGCCTGCCGTCCGCGAGATCGATAAAAACCACTCCGTCGTCCGTCAATAAATGCGCGTACCCCTCTGAAGCGCTGTACACGATATCGCTTACGTAGACCGGTTCATAGCGCTGCACGGGTAGGTCGAGATCCAGCATGTTGTACAGCAGCCGGCCATCATAGTCGTAAACGTCGATATCATAGGAGTCATACTTGCGAGCCATGAGAATGTAACCGTCGGCAAACACGACGTTGCTATACTCAAAACGCGTCAGCCAACTGCCGTCAAGGGCGCAAACGGCATACAGCCTGCCGGAGTACCAACTGTCTTCCTGTGTATCTGTGTACATAGTCAGGGTATAAAATGGCAGCGCGATAGGGTCTGCCAAGCCATAAATATACTGGCGGTCAATGCTGTCGTAGATCAAGTCAGTGACAATTATACCGTCTGATGTCACGAGGCCGTACATGCTCACCTGCAAAAACCCGGATTCCGTGACAGCCGCGCTCGCGTATGGCAAGAGCAGGCCGTAATCGCCGGAAGGCAGCAGTTCGGTGAGCGGGCCGCTGTGAAGGCGCACTGCCGTGCCCGCTATCTTTTCATAGGGAGCGAGGCCGCTGTAGTCAGTTTTGACTTCCCATTTCATATCGGGCGTGCTTGTCGTCGTTGGTAAGGGAACCCACTCGCGGCGATGCAAGGCTGTGTCGCAAGCGGAAAGCTGCGCGCAAATAGCGAAAACTGCAATTATGCCGGCTATGCGGTAAATCCGCGCAGTTCGTTTTGATCTTGTCGGTCGAACCATTACTCAACCCTCCACCTATTGGCTTGCGCCCTTGATGCTGACGTACCCCTCGTGCGCGATGAGAGCCTGCCCTTCGCTCGATAGCAGCCACTCGTACATCACGCGGGCGGGGCTGTCCTGCGCTTCTTTTGCGGATATAGCCGCGTAGTATGGGTTAAGGAAGGGGTATCTACCGTCGGCTATTGTTTCAACGCTCGGGTATACTCCGTCGACGCATAGCATCTTGAGCCCCTCAGCCATACGCATATCCTCTGCATAGTAGTACACAGTGTAGCCGATCGCGTTGGCGCTGCCGTCAAAACTTTTAATGGCGGTGATGAGTTCGCCCATTCCCATGGCGACCATGAACGTCTGCTCGGGGGGAGCGGCCATGCGAAGGTTCTCCATCACAAGTTTTTCCATCAAGACCTGGCTGCCCGCTTCCTCGTTCCTCTGGAAAGCGGTAATCTCGACGTCGTCCCCGCCGAGCTGGCTCCAGTTGGTGACTTTTCCCGTGTATATATCCTGGATTTGCTTGGTAGTAAGGTTGTCAACAGGGTTTGAAGCGTTTACGACGAACACGAGTGCTTCCGTCGCTATCGGAGCGATTTCGATCTCGAATCCTTGCTTTTTGATTTCCGCCAGGACTTCGGGGCTGGGCTCCGCGACTATCAGGATGTCGCACAACCCGTCAGCGAGGTTGCGGAAGGACTGCGTCGTTTTGTTAAACGCGACAAGGCCGGTGACAGCTTCTCTCGTTTCGCCAAGGAGTACGCATGCTGCAGCCTGCGCCAGGGGCGCGGTCGATGTCGAGCCGTCGATCCTGGGGAAGTTGTCGCGTGTAAACGCAAAAACCGGCAGCTCCTGCAGCGTGTCCTGCGGCGTGTTTTGCGGCGCGCTTGTTTCAACGGGTGGTTCGGGTTCCTTTTTCGCAAATGGGGAAACAAGCTTTTCTCCCCGGCACGACGTCAAAAACAGCGCTGCGGCCATAGCGAGGCAGAGTAGTGTGGATTTCTTAATCATAGTAACCTCCTTGGTGTCTGTTCAGATACAAACGATAAACCTGTAATGCAGAGCATCAATCTTTCTTTGCATTTGCTTGACAATAATCGCTATAGAAGTGTAGGATAGCGCTGACCTCACCGGCATGAGTTCTGTCGGGAGTTTTGTCCAAGGCTCCCAGGAAAGGGGATCAATATATTGACGGACACGATTGCGGCAATTGCGACAGGCAGCGGGGTATCCGCAATTGGGATTATAAGAATCAGCGGGGCAAAAGCCATTGAGTACGCTGCGAGCGTATTTCACGCAGTTGACGGAACAGCGCTCGAAGAAGCCGAAGACAAGCGAGTATACTATGGCAGGCTTACCGGAGCCGATGGCGAGCTGCTTGATTTATGCCTGTGCTTCGTATCCAGGGCTCCGCGCAGCTATACCGGCGAGGACACTGCGGAGCTTCAGTGCCATGGCTCCCCAATTGCGCTGACCGGGGTTCTGCGCGCGCTGTTCGCGCTCGGGGCGAGGCAGGCTGAACCCGGCGAGTTTTCAAAGAGGGCATTTCTTAATGGCCGCATCGACATCACGCAAGCGGAAGCGATTGTAGACTTAATCGAAGCCGAGACGCCGGCTGCCGCGCGTAACGCCGCAGGGCAGCTCAACGGAGCAATCAGCAGCCGGCTGGAGAGGATGTATAAGGACATCCTTGATGTGATGGCTCATTTTCACGCGGCGATCGACTACCCGGATGAAGACATAGACGAGTTTGAAATGCAGGTTTACATATATATGCTGCAGGACGCGCGCGACGAGCTGGAATTTATGCTGTCCACGCACGAGCGGGGCAAAATCCTGCGCGAGGGCGTGCCTACTGCTATCGTCGGAAGGCCGAACACCGGGAAGTCATCACTTCTTAACGCTTTGGTGGGCTACGACCGCGCGATAGTGACGCAGACGCCCGGAACGACCAGGGATACAATCGAAGAGAAGATCGTTATTGGAGGGGTGCCGCTTCGCATTACTGATACTGCGGGCATAAGAAAAACCGCAGATACTGTAGAGATGCTTGGCGTCGAAAGGTCGCTCTCCGCGCTGCGCGGCGCCGGGCTGGTGATACTCGTGCTCGACGGCTCGCAGCCGCTTGCCGATGAAGATTATGAGATAGCGCGCGCGATCCCGCGCGAAACGCCGGTAGTCATCGCGGTCAATAAATCGGACTTGCCGCCTGCGCTGAACCCCGGGGACATAAGCTCTCTCGGGAGCGCTCCGGGCACAGCGAGTTGCCGCATTTCAGCCTTAACCGGAGAAGGCGTCGACGGGCTGTGCCTGGAAGCGGCGAAGCTTCTGCCGCTAACCCCGGCGATGCCGGACGGCGGGCTGATAACGAACGCGAGGCAGGCCGGAGCGATAATGCGCGGGCGCGACGCCCTGAACAGGGCAATTGGCGCAATCAACGCGTCGGTTACGCCGGATGCCGTACTTGCCGACGTTGAGGAAGCGCTTGGTGCGATCGGCGAGACTACCGGGAAAACGCTTCGAGAGGATATGATCGATCGGATTTTCGAGCGTTTCTGCGTAGGTAAGTGATCCTACATCGTAAAGGCATCAGAATTGTACCAGAATTCCGGGTGTGGTTCAATATCTAAGTGTAGCGCCTGGATGGGGTACCTGAACAGTCAATATCTAAGTTTTAATACAGCAAGACGGGGCAATAACGGCGCAGGTTTGTTGAAAATTCCTATTCCGTTTTGTAGAGAATAGTGTTATACTTGCGCTTGGCGGCTATCGGGCACTCAATGGCGTATTGACAGCCGCAGTATAATAAAGCGACTCCGGCAGTAATCAAACATATTCAATAGGGGGAAAATAATGTGAGCGACAAGTTTGTGTACCTGTTTTCTGAAGGCAACGGCAAAATGAAAGAACTGCTCGGGGGCAAAGGCGCGAACCTTGCGGAAATGACAAACCTCGGGCTGCCGGTACCTCAGGGATTCACCGTCACGACCGAAGCGTGCACCAAGTATTACAGCGACGGTGAGGTCATCAGCGATGAAATCCAAAACGAAATAATGGCCTATGTGGACAAACTCGAAAAAATCACCGGGAAAACCTTTGGCGACGCGGAGAACCCGCTGCTCGTATCGGTGCGCTCAGGCGCGCGCGCGTCGATGCCCGGAATGATGGACACGATCCTCAACCTTGGGCTTAACGAACGCGTAGTGGAAGTCATGGCAGATAAAAGCGGCAACCCGCGCTGGGCCTATGACTGCTACAGGCGATTCATCCAAATGTACTCCGACGTCGTCATGGAGGTCGGGAAGAAGTACTTTGAAGAACTTATAGATAAAATGAAGGAAGAGCGCGGCGTATCGCAGGATACACAGCTGACCCCGCAGGATCTCAAGGAACTCGCCGGCCAGTTCAAAGCCGAGTATAAATCCAAGCTCGGGCAGGAATTCCCATCCGATCCGAAAGAGCAGATGATGGGAGCGATACAAGCCGTGTTCCGCTCGTGGAACAACTCGCGCGCCATATCCTACAGGCGTATGAACGACATCCCGGGCGACTGGGGAACCGCAGTAAACGTGCAGGAAATGGTGTTTGGCAATATGGGCGACACATCGGGAACCGGAGTCGCCTTTACGCGCAACCCGGCGACAGGCGAGAAGAAGCTCTTCGGCGAGTTCTTGATGAACGCGCAGGGTGAAGACGTCGTTGCGGGAGTACGCACGCCGCAAACAATAGATCAGTTGCGCGACGTCATGCCTGAGGCATACAACGAGTTCGTGAAGATCTGCGATACGCTCGAGAACCACTACCGCGATATGCAGGATATGGAGTTTACCATAGAGGACAAAAAGCTGTTCATGCTGCAAACCCGCAACGGAAAACGCACGGCAGCCGCAGCGCTGAAAATTGCCTGCGACCTGGTTGACGAAGGCGCGATCACCGATAAAGAAGCCGTGCTTATGATTGACGCGAAGTCGATAGACGCGCTCCTGCATCCGCAGTTTGACGCCGATGAACAAAAGAAGCACACCCCTATCGGCGCGGGACTGCCGGCTTCCCCGGGAGCAGCCACAGGCCGTGCGGTCTTTACCGCTGAAGACGCGAAGAAAATGGCGGACAGCGGAGAAAGGGTAATACTGGTACGCCTTGAAACATCTCCTGAAGACATCGAAGGCATGGCCGCCGCGCAAGGCATCCTGACAGTCCGCGGAGGGATGACCTCCCACGCGGCAGTCGTAGCGCGAGGCATGGGGACATGCTGCGTCGCGGGTTGCGGCGCGATCAAGATGGACGAGGAGAACAAACAGTTTCAGTTGGGCGGAAAAACGTACAAGCAAGGCGACTGGATCAGCCTCGACGGTTCCACAGGGAATATCTACGGCGAAGAGCTGAAAACGACCGACGCCGCAATCGGCGGCGAGTTCGGGCGCATCATGGCCTGGACCGATATGTACAGAAAGCTGAAAGTCAGGACTAATGCAGACACGCCGCACGACGCCGCGGTCGGACGCAAGTTCGGCGCGGAAGGGATAGGGCTGTGCCGTACAGAGCATATGTTCTTCGAAGCGGACAGGATACCTGCAATACGCGAAATGATATGCTCAGAAACAACGGAGCAGCGGGAGAAAGCGCTTGCCGCGCTTGAGCCGATGCAGCAGTCTGACTTCGAAGGCATTTACGAAGCGCTTGAAGGGACGCCTGTGACGATCCGCTTCCTCGACCCGCCGCTGCATGAGTTCCTCCCCACAGAGGAACATGATATTGAAGCGCTGGCAAACGCGCAGGGAAAGACAGTAGCTGAGATCAAGGCGATAATCGCTTCGCTCCACGAGTTCAACCCGATGATGGGGCACAGAGGATGCCGCCTAACTGTTACGTATCCGGAAATCGCCGCTATGCAAACCAGGGCAGTAATCAAGGCGGCCATAAAAGTTCAAAGCGCGCATCCGGAATGGAACCTCGTACCGGAGATAATGATACCCCTGGTCGGAGAGGTCAAGGAGTTCGTGTTTGTGAAAAACATAGTAGTCAAGACAGCCGACGAACTCATAGCGCAAGCCGGGAGCAGCCTCAAGTACCTCGTGGGGACAATGATAGAAATCCCCCGCGCCTGCCTGACGGCGGATGAGATTGCAAAGGAAGCCGAGTTCTTCTCCTTCGGAACGAACGACCTGACCCAGATGACATTCGGGTTCTCGCGCGACGACGCGGGCAAGTTCCTGGACGAGTATTACGCAAAGAAGATTTTCGAATCGGATCCATTCGCTCGAATCGACCAGACCGGAGTCGGCAAACTCATGGACATGGCTGTCCGGCTCGGGCTCAAAGCGAGGCCGGATCTGAAACTGGGGATCTGCGGCGAGCACGGCGGGGATCCGTCTTCCGTAGAATTCTGCCATAAGGTCGGGCTGGCTTACGTTTCCTGTTCGCCTTTCAGGGTTCCCATCGCGCGCCTCGCGGCTGCACAGGCAGCCCTGAAAGAAGCGCAGTAACCGGCTTCAAGGCTCCCGGTAATTACGGGACCGGAATGCGTATCTAGCAGCAACAAGAGCAAATGGGAGGATGAACGAAGTGCGCAGCACAGGAGTGATAGCCAGAGGCATTGTCACGCCAATATTCAAACAAGGCGACGACACCATAGGAATTATATGCGACAGCTTGCTAAGCGAAGCTCAAGAAAGCGGATTTACGATCAATGACGGCGACATCGTCGCTGTTACGGAAGCTGTCGTCGGGCGTGCGCAAGGCAACTATGCCACACTCGGCCAGATATCCAAAGAAGTCCGCGAAAAATTCGGCGGAGGGGAGCTTGGCGTGATATTCCCGATAATGTCACGCAACCGGTTCGCGATTCTGGCAGGCATCGCCGGAGGCTGCGACAAACTGTACATACAGCTTTCCTACCCCTGCGACGAGGTCGGCAATATGCTTGTCGATATCGACGAATGCGATGAGAAGGGCGTCAACCCATATACAGACAGCTTTACGGAAGCCGGGTTCCGGGCGGTATTCGGTATGAACACGGTCCACCACTTTACCGGCGTCGATTACATCGAGTACTACAAGTCTGTCGCGGGCAACTGCGAGATTATCTTCTCCAACGATCCCAGGCACATACTGAAATATACGAAAAAGGTTCTCTGCGGCGATATACACACAAGGCGCAGGTCGCAGACACTTGTAAAAAAGGCAGGCGCTGAAGTATGCTTGTGCCTGGATGACCTGCTTAACACGCCCGTGGACGGAAGCGGATACAGCGAGTACGGTTTGCTGGGGTCGAACAAAGCTACGGAGGACACTGTCAAGTTGTTCCCGAGGGATACGAAAGAGTTTGTGCTGGGGCTGCAAAGCGAGCTTGTAAGGCGTACCGGCGCGAAACCTGAAGTCATGGTTTATGGCGACGGCTGCTTCAAAGATCCGGTCGGGGGTATATGGGAACTTGCGGATCCGGTTGTGTCGCCCGCTTATACCGAAGGGCTTGAGGGAACTCCGAACGAGCTGAAAATAAAGTACATCGCGGACAACGATCTTGCGGACTTGTCCGGATCGGAGCTCACAGACAGCATAAGGGAACGCATAAAAACCAAAAATGAAAGCCTCGTAGGCAACATGGCTTCAGAGGGGACGACTCCGCGCAGGATTCCTGACCTTGTGGGGAGTTTGTGCGACCTTGTGTCAGGCAGCGGAGACCGGGGGACGCCGGTCGTTCTGGTGCAGAATTATTTCAAGAACTACGCAAGCGAGTAGAGATTATATGCAGGAACTTGAAAATGGAGCATAGCGGTACATGAAGGGACTTAACAACTTTTCTGCGCTCAGCGCAGGCGAGATAACCGGGGCTGCGGAAAGCTACGGCACCCCTTTGTATGTCTACGATGAGAGGCACATCAGGCAGCGTTGCGGCGAATGCCTCGCCATCCCGAACGCCTATGGGGTGACCGTGCGTTTCGCTATGAAGGCAAACTCCAACAGGACCATTCTAAAAACCATCAGCGACGCCGGCCTGCACATCGACGCCAGTTCGCTCAACGAGGCTATAAGGGCGAACCTGGCAGGGGTTCCGATTGAAAACATCATGCTAACCACGCAGGAAGTACATACCGGCTCAGCCAGGGTGAAACTCGAACAGATGCTCAAAGCCGGCATGAAGTATAACGTCTGCTCGCTGCTGCAGCTCGAGCTAATATGCGACTTCGCGGCGTTGGCCGGCATATCCCCCGGTATACGCATCCATCCCGGCATTGGGTCAGGCGAGAGCGCAACGCGAAATACCGGCGACGACTACTCCTGCTTCGGAGTGCACCTGTCGGATGTAGCAGAAGCAAACGAGCTAGCAGCTGCCGGCGGCATTAAATTTAGGCACGTTCACGTACATATAGGATCCGGCGCCGACTCGATAAAATGGCAGGAGAACATCGACCTCGAACTGGATATTATTGAGAAACACTTTCCGGACGCGTTGAGCGCCGGGTTTGGGGGAGGCCTCAAGGAAGCTCGAATGCCGGGAGAAGTCGCCGCCGATGTCATCTCTCTGGGGAGCTATGCCAAGGAGCGGCTTGAAAGCTTCTATAGCAGGACAGGGCGCAAGCTGCATATGGAAATCGAGCCGGGAACCTATATAGTGGCCAACTCAGGCTATACTGTGACTCGAGTGATAGACAAAAAGAGGACGTCGAGATCAAACTTCATCATTATCGACGGAGGTATGGAAACGAACAGCAGGCCGTTGCTGTACGGATCGAGGCACCCGGTATACCTTGTCGCCGAAGATGGATCACAGGTACGATCGTCAGAGTTCGCGCCAATGAGCCATACATACGAGGCCGTCGTAGCAGGGAAATGCTGTGAAAGCGGGGATTGTCAGACGCTCGACACAGAAGGTCATACGACCACAAGAGCAATGGCGGAGCCGGAGATCGGCGACTTGGCAGTAATAGGCGGCACGGGGGCATACTGCTCTTCCATGTCTCCATATAACTACAACTCGCACACTCAGATACCGGAAGTATTGTTCACAGACGCCGGAGAACTGAAACTAATCCGAAAAAGACAAACTTTAGAACAAATGCTTGAAAATGAAGTTTAGCGGGAATACGCCAGTAAGGAATGTAAGGAAATGACAAAAATTCGCGTTGGAGTGGCCGGATTTGGTAATGTAGGCAGGGGAGTCCTGAAAGCGGTTACCGCGTTTGAGGACATGGAACCTGCAGGAGTTTTCACCAGGCGCGATCCTGCGGCGATAGAACTAATAGATAAATCAGTTCCTGTATACACTATTAAACAAGCCGCAGATATGAAGGATCTTGTTGACGTCATGGTTCTGTGCGGAGGTTCTGCCGGCGACCTAGCGGAGCAGGGGCCGCAGATGGCCTCTATCTTTAATACAGTAGACAGCTACGACACGCACGCTAAGATACCGGTTTACATGGCGTCGATCAACGCAGCTGCGACGAAGACGACAGCTATTATATCAGCAGGCTGGGATCCGGGGCTCTTCTCAATGATTCGCGCTTTTTCCGAAGCAATTTTACCGGGCGGCTCGACGTATACTTTCTGGGGAAAAGGAGTATCGCAGGGGCATTCTGACGCGATAAAGAGGTTAGGCGGAGTAAAGCACGCGATACAGTATACCGTTCCGGTAGACAGCGCGGTTGAAGCGGCTCGCAGCGGGCAAAGGCCCGTCCTGACTGCCAGGCAAAAGCATCTTCGAGAATGCTACGTAGTCGCGCAGCAGGGTGCAGACCAGTCTGCTATCGAGAGAGAGATAAAGACGATGCCGGATTACTTTGCGGATTATGACACGACCGTACACTTTATTGAAGAGCCTGAGTTCATGTCCGCTCACATGGAGATGCCCCATGGAGGTATGGTACTGCACAGCGGCGATACAGGCGGGAACGCGCAGAGCATAGAGTTCTCTCTTAAGCTCGCGTCGAACCCGGAGTTTACCGGCAGTATCATGGCCGCTTATGCGCGCGCGGCGTACAGATTGGCGGCACAAGGGCAGTTCGGCGCAAAGACTGTGCTGGACGTCCCGCTGTCGTATCTCTCCCCGGAGCCGCGCGAGGAGGTCATCAAGCGATTGCTTTGAGAAACATAAGTAATACATCAAATAGTAATAATAGAATAACTAAAACGAAGGGAGACTAGCAATGAAGAAGTATGTATGTTCAGTATGCGGGTACGTTCACGAGGGGGATGCGCCCCCGGACAAATGCCCTGTCTGCAAAGCGGGGGCGTCGAAGTTTGTGGTTCAGGAAGAGGAGATGACATGGGCTGCGGAGCACATAGTCGGCGTAGCGGAGGGAGTCGCTGAGGACATCCTCGCTGACCTGCGCGCCAACTTCCAGGGCGAATGCACTGAAGTCGGCATGTATCTCGCGATGGCGAGAGTGGCTCACAGGGAAGGCTACCCTGAGATCGGCCTTTACTGGGAAAAAGCGGCATACGAAGAAGCGGAGCATGCCGCAAAGTTCGCCGAGCTGCTTGGTGAGGTAGTGACCGCCAGCACGAAGAAGAACCTCGAACTGCGCATCGAAGCTGAAAATGGCGCGACTATGGGCAAGACGAACCTCGCAAAACGCGCGAAAGAGCAAAACCTCGACGCAATCCACGATACTGTCCATGAGATGGCTCGAGATGAGGCGCGGCACGGGAAAGCATTCCAGGGACTCCACAAAAGGTACTTCGGGTAAACGCGAAACCAGCAAAAGTATTTAAACGCCGGTTGTCATTGGAATAACCGGCGTTCTTTTTTTATTGGAGGTTGAGAGCAAAAAGACCGGCGCAGCGTGGCGAACATTTAGTATAAATTGCCACTACCGCTTATCGTGCCGCCGCCGAGCACATAGTTGCCGTCATAAAGAACGACAGCCTGTCCTTTTGTTACCGCGCGTTGAGGTTCATCGAACTCCAACAACAGTTCATCGGAATCTGTCATGCGGGCCATAGCCGTTTTCTCCGTTTGAGAAGAGCGTACCCGAGCTGAAACACGTAGGGTTCCGCCGAACTCATCAAAGGGTATGAGGTTTATGCACCTTGCTGTAAGCGTCCGTGAGAACAGCGCTTCTGATGAACCGAGCACAATCGCATTGCTGGCAGCGTCGATGGAGACGACGTATAGCGGCTGCGCGGATGGTACGCCGAGGCCGCGACGCTGCCCTATTGTATAGCGGTGAATGCCGCCATGCTCGCCAAGAATGCGCCCGGACCCATCAAGGAAGAAGCCTTTGCTGCCGGAGAAGTCTGATGATCGCTCGATGAATCCTGAATAGTCCCCATCCTCAATAAAGCATATGTCCTGGCTTTCGCGCCTGTGTGCGTTGGAGAAGCCGAGCCTTACTGCAATGTCACGTACTTCGAGCTTGGTCAGGTTTCCGAGCGGAAAGGCAGCGCGCGATAATTGCGCTTGGGTGAGTGAGAATAGGAAATAGCTTTGGTCTTTTGATGCATCCCGGGCTTTTTTCAGAAGGAAGCGCTCCCCGGAGCGTTCGACTCCGGCATAGTGCCCTGTTGCCACGCTGTCGCAGCCTGCTTCGAGGGCTGCTGTGAGCAGGTTGCCGAATTTTATTTTTTGATTGCAGGTGACGCATGGATTCGGAGTCTCTCCGCTGCGATAGGAGTTAATGAAACTCTCGAGTACGAGCAACATGAAGTCTTCCCTGAAGTCGTATACACGAAAAGGCAGGCCCAGGAGCTCGGCAGCGGCGCGCGCATCCTCGTCCCCGCGGAGCCGGCCATCCGTGCCGCGCGAACAACAATCGCCGAACAGCGCCATATTTGCGCAAATGCAGTCGCGGCCGCTTTCCTTTAGGAGATAAGCGGAGACTGCGCTATCTACACCGCCGCTCATTGCGACCATTACACTTCTCATAGATCACTTCACCGCTTACTATTTTACAGCATGGCAGCGCGGCTTGCAATCCCCGCTTTACCATCCCCGACTGCCTAACAGGAACTCTTGCAGCATGCCGCGCTGTGGTGTACAATGGAGATATGAGAGTTATGGCGATAGACTATGGCGACGCCCGCACCGGCGTCGCGGTTTCTGACCCCACAGGCGTGCTCACGGGCGACGCGTGGGTGCTGAGTGAGCGCGACCCCGCAGCAGCGGCGCAGGCGATAGCGGAAGAAGCGCGCAAGCGGGAAGTCGGGATGCTTGTGGTCGGTTACCCGAAGAACATGGACGGGACAGCAGGGGAGAGGGCGCAAAAAAGCGAACGCTTCGCGCAGTTGCTGCGCGAGCGTTGCAACGTAGAAGTTAAACTTTGGGACGAGCGCCTTACGACGGTAAGCGCTCTTGGAATTCTTAGGCAAAACGGCAGACGCGGTAAAAAGAGCAGGGAAAAAACAGACGCGATAGCCGCATCGCTAATACTTGAGAGCTATCTTAGATTTGCTTGAGCGCGTTGATTTTAACGCCAGGTCCCATCGTGGAAGCGGTAACGCAGCTCCTGATGTACTGGCCTTTTGCTGCGGCAGGCTTTGCTCTTATGACAGCGCCGAGCAAAGCGGTATAGTTATCGACAAGTTTCTCGCTGCCGAATGAAACCTTGCCGATCGGGCAGTGGATAATATTGGTCTTATCAAGCCGGTACTCGATTTTGCCGGCTTTGATTTCTGAAATTGCCTGCGCTATGTTCGCCGTTACAGTTCCGGCCTTCGGAGTCGGCATCAAGCCTTTAGGACCGAGCACCTTACCGAGGCGACCCACGATACCCATGACATCCGGCGTCGCCACTACGACGTCGTAGTCAAAGAAGTTCTCGTTTTGAATGCGGTCGACAAGATCCTGGCCTCCTGCGAAATCAGCGCCCGCGTCGAGAGCTTCCTGAACGCGCTCTTCCTTGCAGAACACCAGCACCCTGCGTGATTTACCTGTACCGTGCGGAAGAACGATCGCTCCGCGCACTTGCTGATCGGCATGCCGCGAGTCAACGCCAAGCTTGATATGGAGTTCGACGGTCTCGTCGAACTTTGATTTTGACGCCTGGATGACGAGATCAAAAGCCTCGCCGGGGTCGTACAGGTTCGCTCTATCTACAAGCTTCGCGCTTTCTTTATAGTTCTTGCCTCTAAACATTACTCATATTCCCCTTTCACTCCGCTACCGTTATGCCCATGCTGCGCGCCGTGCCCGCAACCATGTTCATCGCAGCTTCGACGCTGCCTGCATTCAGATCCGGCATTTTCAGCTCAGCGATCTTGCGGACTTCATCCCTGGAAATAGTAGAAACTTTCTCCCTGTTAGGTTCGCCGGAGCCGCTTTCAATACCGCATGCTTTCTTAAGCAGGTTCGGAACCGGGGGGGTTTTTGTGATAAACGAGAAGCTGCGGTCGGAATATACCGTGATGACGACGGGTATTGTCATACCTTCGTCGTTCTTTGTGCGATCGTTGAACTCTTTTGTGAATGCTCCGATATTGACGCCGTGCTGTCCGAGCGCCGGTCCCACCGGGGGCGCCGGAGTCGCCTTGCCGGCCGGAATGTGTAGTTTTATAGTCCCTGTGACTTTACCTGCCATTGCTATTCTCTCCTTACTAAACTAAACCGCTTCGATCTGGTCGAAATCCAGATCGACGGGCGTCTCACGACCGAACATGGACACGATTACGCGCGCTCTGCTCTTGTCGTATTCAATTTCGTCAACTGTGCCGAGGAAACCTTCGAGCGGGCCGTCCATAACTTTGACGGTGCTGCCGACTTCGTAGCCGACTATTATCTCGTGCTTTTCGATTCCAAGCGAGAGAATCTCTTCCTCCGTGAGCGGGATAGCGCGGTTGGCCGATCCGACGAAGCCGGTAACGCCGCGCACGTTGCGCACCAGATGCCAACTGACGTCGTTCATTACCATCTTGATAAGGACGTAGCCGGGGAAGATTTTGCGCTCGAATGTTTTTGGTTTGGAGTCTTGTATCTCGGTAACGGTTTCCGTCGGTATCCTAACCTCAAGAATCTGATCAAGCATCCTTCTGTTCTCGGCAGCCTTTTCAATGGTGGCCGCTACTGCGTTCTCGTAGCCGGAGTACGTATGGACGACATACCATCTTGATTCATCAGCCATCTATACCACTAGCCCCCAAGCCGCCTTACAGCCTGGAAAATCTGCGCGCCGACCTGGTCAACGGCCCAGATTACGATGGCTGCTGCGACCATGACGGTCAACGCTACAAAAGTGTTGTTGACGATTTGCTTGGGGGTCGGCCAAACCACTTTCTTAAGCTCGCTGCGCATTTCGCGAAACCATCTCGCGATGCGGTTGGAGCCTTTCTTTCTCTTTTTTCCCGGCGCCTTAGTGCCGGTTTGTTCGATTTTTTCTTCAGACATAGCGCACCTTCCTACTTCGTCTCACTATGGACGGTGTGTTTGCGGCAGAATCTGCAGTACTTGTTCAGTTCCAGCCGGTCCGGAGTGTTCTTTTTGTTTTTGGTCGTGTTGTAGTTTCTTTGCTTGCACTCGTTGCATCTTAGGGTAACTTTGACTCTCATAACGGCGCCTCCTGTTGCCTCCCTGCTTTGATTTGGCGGACATGTCCAAGGCTTCGTGACCACGGGTCGCATTCGATTTCGCGTCTTCGCGCACGAAAAATTCACCCGTCCGCCGACAGGTGAAAGCATTGTAGCACATCAGGCTATTGCCGTCAACTTTTTTTTTTGCGAGGGTGCATGAAGGTGGTTTTGCCGTGTCTGTTCAGGTACCCCTGGACGGGGTACCTGAACAGACAATCTGTATGTCAGCCTTCGAATCCGGGGCCTATTGCCGCGAAGAAGAGAGTTGCCTCGTTATCGGTAAGACGCCTTGTCTCCCGCCTGCGTACAGCCTCCGGATGCGGGAATGGGAAGTCCATTGCCTTGAACGCGTCAAAGACATTGATGCCCGAGCAATGGAGTTTCTCCGCGTGCAGGATGCAGTATACCAAGGCGGCGGCGTTAGCCTCCGGCGGTATGGGACCGTCAAAACCAGAAGTGCTGGGTGGCTTCTCGGCGCTATCGCTTGCTATGTTGCCCCGGCTGCCGTCAGGCAGTACCGGTACGCTCAGCGTGCCTCGCCCTACGCCTGCGGGAATCATGCAGAACACACCGACGCCGGTATCCTTATACGCGCCGATCTCGTTGGCGAGCGACATCGTAATTGAAGTAGCGGTCGACTTGCCGGCGCAGTAGATAGCGCCTCCAATCATCGGCGGAGAGTAGTGGAACTGCGTCGTGCTGTATGCTACTACGCCGTGCTTACGCTCCAGCATGCCGGGGACGAACTCCTGAATCGTAAGCAGCGTGCCGCGCCCTGAAATCTCATAGGACTGGTCGAGGGCGCTCACAGGGGACTTTAGCACAGGTCCGTTCAGCATCATGTTCATCGCGTTGTTGATGAGGATATCGACCTTGCCAAATTTGTCGGTGGCCTTCTTCGCCAGCTCCTTGACGTCATTTTCCTTTGTAACGTCGCATTTTACGTACAAGGCTGTGCCGGGCTCGTTCTCCGCGTCGATCACTCTTGCGGCTTCAGCGCCGGCTTCTTCGTTTCTCCCGCAGATGACGACCTTGCCTCCCGCCCAGGCTATCGCGCGTACGTATCCCAGGCCGACATTGCTTGTGCTGCCTGTGACCACGGCGACTTCGCCTTTGAGCGAGTCTTGCTTGAGTCCTGTGTTTGACAAGTCAATCGGGACTATGTCGAGAAACGTGTCGATTGATGCAGACATCGGGATTCCTCCTCTATATTTTTATGTTTATGATATTAGTTTCACACACTCCGCAGCGCTTGTCAATAGCTAAACCATACGTGTCTGTTCAGGTTTACCCGGTTCTTTTATCCAGCCAGTCCAGGATGAACGCGTAGACGTCATCCTTGTCGAGCTCGTTGAGGATTTCGTGATGGTCGCCGGGGAAAATCTTCAACGTGACGTCGCTATGGCCGGAAGACTGCAGTTGCTTCGCATAGCGAGCGGGCCCCTTGCCCTTCCCGCCTACGGAATCGTTGCCGCCTGAGGCTATGAGTATGGGGATATCCGGGATATCCTTGCCCCAGTCCGGAGCGGCGACGGCCTTGAAACCGCTGAGCATTTCCGCGAACCCCGAGGCTGTGAAGTCGAAACCGCACATTGGATCCGCAATGTACTTTCTTACCACTTCTATATCGCGGGTCAGCCAGAGCTCCTTGCGCTCAAGAGCCTCGCCTGAGAGCCCTCTGGTAGACCCGGCCAGCTTTTCGATTAATGGCGCCCTAGCGAGATAGCCGCGCCGCCTGGTTATCCGGTTGGCAAAGCGGATTGCAATCCCGCTCAATGCGATAGGCGCCGGAGCGCCGCTCATAATTAGCGCGGTAATGCCACCGTTCCTATCGGCATAGAGCGCAGCCAGCATGCTGCCCATACTATGCCCCATCAGCACTCGCGGCAGAGCGCCGATCTGCTTATCCGCATGCTCGAACAGCTGCGCCATATCGTCTATGACAAAGTCAAAGCCGCCGGGTTTTTGCGCAAATGTCCCCGGCGTCCCATGGGCGCTTTGCCCATGCCCGGTATGGTCGTTCGCTACGACGCTGAATCCCCGCGAACACAGCGCCAGCGCAAAATCGTCGTAACGGGCGCTGTGCTCTGCCATGCCATGGGCGATTTGCACCAGCGCGCGCGGGTTTGACGTCAGCCAGCCGCGCGCGAAAATATCACCTTCGCCGTTCGCGGCGGGAAAACTCCACAGTACTTTCTCTATTTCCATCATCCGCCTCCTCCTTTTTGCTTATTATACATCACAAAGCGATGAAATTCATAGAAGTTTTTTACTTTTCCTATTGACAGGATTCATGCTGCGCGTTATAAAGGGTTCATTGATGTGCAAGAAAACTAACGGTAAGATAAGGGGATTGAATTATGGCGGCGATAATACTGGAAACCATGAACCTGACGAAAAGATTCGGAAAGTTGACCGCCCTCGACACAGTCAACCTCGAGGTCAACGAAGGCGAGGTCTTTGGTTACATCGGGCCGAACGGAGCGGGCAAGACGACGACGATCCGCGTCTTGCTTGGGATACTCCGGGCGACTGAAGGCGGCGCTAAAGTGTTTGGCTTGGACGCCTGGAAGGACGCCGTTGAGATACATAAGCGAATAGCCTATGTGCCCGGAGACGTCAACCTGTGGCCCAACCTTACAGGCGGCGAAGTCGTCGACTTGTTTGCCGGCCTGAGAGGCAAGCAAGACAAAACGCGCCGCGGGCAAATGCTGGAAATGTTCGACCTTGACCCGTCAAAAAAATGCAGGACATACTCAAAGGGGAACAGGCAGAAGGTTGCGCTTGTAGCGGCTTTCTCCTCAGATGCGGACCTGCTCATACTCGACGAACCTACGAGCGGGCTTGACCCTCTGATGGAGCAAGTGTTTCAGGAGTGCATCCTTGAAGAGAAGAAGAAAGGGAAGTGCATATTTCTCTCAAGCCATATATTATCGGAAGTCGAACGCCTTTGTGACAGGGTAGGGATCATCCGTGAAGGGAAACTGGTCGAGACAGGTACTTTAAGCGAGCTTCGGCACCTGACAAGAGTTGTCATGACAGTCGAAACGGAGAGGCCGATCGATGGGTTGGGCGAAATGGACGGCGTCCACGAGGTACGGGAGCTCCAGGGCGGGCTGTCGTTCCAGGTCGATTCTGCGCAGATAGGGAACGTGGTATCCGGTATCTCAAAGTTTGGCGTAAAGAAGCTTGAGAGTTCTCCGCCGACACTGGAAGACCTGTTCATGCGCCATTATAACAGCGACAACGGAGGTGCTTGACCATGCGAGGCAACTTTGACCGCTCGGGCAGGCTCATCCGTTTCATGCTGAGGCGCGAGCGTATCATTTCCGCAATATGGATCGTCATCCTTGTACTCTTCTGCGCCGCGCTTGCTCCTGCTATGGACGCGATGTTCGCTGAACCGGAGGCCAGGCAGCAGTTTGGCGAGTCGTTCGACAATCCCGTCATGATCGCTATTATGGGGCCGGCTTACGGCGCTGACAGCAACAACTACACGACAGGCGCCATGTACTCGAACACGATGCTGATTTGGGTCATCATGGCTGTTGCCGTGATGAACATTTTCATTGTGATACGCCATACCCGAGCAGATGAAGAAGGCGGGCGCACTGAGGTCATACGCGCCCTGCCAACCGGACGGCTGGCTGGGATCAACGCCGCGATGATTACCGCCGCCATAGTGGACATCCTGCTTGCTGTGCTGACGGGGGTTGCGCTTGCTGCCACAGGCGTCCCGGGCATGGGATTGGGGGCTTCAATGCTCTATGGGTTTGCCGTAGGAGCCGGAGGGCTGGTTTTCGCGGGCATTGCAGCCGTGTTTTCGCAGCTTTCCTCAAGTAAAGGCGGGGCGACCGGCCTGTCTTTCCTGATGCTGGGCATTTTCTATATGATCCGGGCAGCAGGGGATATGCAAGGCAGCGACGCGCTCGCTTGTATAAGCCCCTTAGGCCTTGCGCAGCGCTCCCAGATTTACGTTGCAAACAATATATGGCCGGTAGTGGTCCTGCTGGCGGAAGCAGTAATATTAGCTATAATTGCATACGCGCTCAACTCAGTGCGCGACATGGATCAAGGCTTCATACCGGCGCGCCCGGGGCGCACAGAGGCGTCAAAAAGGCTGGGGTCACCGTTCGGGCTCTCGTCGCGGCTGCTGCGGAATATGCTGGTCACATGGATTATTGTGATGTTCGCGCTCGCCGCTTCCTACGGATCCGTCATAGCGGACATCCCTTCTTTTGTCGGGGACAGCCCGGAGTACCTGCAGGTTATCGGTATCCCGGAGGAAGTAGTCAACAGTATGACGGACGCAGGCAAAGCACAGATTATCATTGACTACTTCGGGGTGTTCGTGATCTCTATGATGACGCTGATATGCTTTATACCGGTTATTAACTCAACCTTGAGGATCCGCGCGGAAGAGCGCGATGGGCGCATTGGGCAGATATATGCCCTGCCTGTGTCGCGCGCGAAGTATTTGACCGGCTATGTCATCCTGGCTTATGCAGCGAGCGTGCTGCTCCAGCTTGCCACAGCCATAGGGCTGTACTGTGTAACGTCAATGCTGGAAAGCAACCCCTTCACTATCGGCGGGCTCGTCGGGTCGTTTTTTGCGTACTTGCCGGCAATATGGGTGATTATTGGGCTTGCGGTACTGATTGTCGGGGCGTTCCCGAGGGCGACCGGTGCGGTATGGGGGTTTTATGCGTTTGTGTTCCTTGTATCTTTCCTCGGCGGCATGCCCGACTTGATGCCTGCTTCCTTGCGCAATATCTCGCCTGTGACGCATATACCGAGGCTGCCTCTCGATGACATGACTTTTGCGCCGTTGATTATCCTTACGGTCATCGCCATAGCGCTTACGGCAGCCGGGTTTACGTTCTACAAAAAACGCGATACTTTATAAGATACCTGAACTGGCACTAAATGGTTTACATAAAGAGGTTATATATCATTTTGATATATAACCTCTTTATGTAAACCACGACGCTTATATCGCTATCGTATATCGTCCAATTTCGGTATTATTTACTTTTTTCCAGGACTCCCAGCCTTGCCAGCCTTTTCCTGCCGGGTGCGCCCGTGCTGTCCCAGCCGCGTACGCGATAGTACTTTTTCAGCATGCGATCGAGCCGGACACGGCTCTTTGCGTCGCCTTCGGACTGGGGCTCGGACGTCAGCCTGGAAGGCAGGGTATCGCCGCCGGTCAAGCCCTGAAGGTTGTTTATCAAACGCTCGAGGTTATATATGCGTTCTCCTGCCTTCACGAAACGCCCGATGCTCATATCGCTGCCGGTAACCAGCATATATGCATACGGGTGAGGGACGACGCTGCGCGCGTTGACGCCCAGCAACTTCGCGTGGTTGTGGATGAAAGCGGCGGGGCTGCCAAGGAGCGGCATGAGCGCATAGACTATGCGGGCTAACACGCTGTTTGGGTTTCTTACGACAGCCGACGGGAAGACCGCGTAAGTGGTGAACAGGCAGCTCCCGGCGGCCGAGACCGCCTCCATCAAGTCCTGAAAGAACACGGTCAAACCGGCCTTTCCGCGCGTCGTCCTGCCGCTGACCCGCATACCCAGCCCTTCCAGCACGACCATGTATCCGCCGTTTAAGTGGCATCCGCCCCTGTTCGCGGTAGCGTAGCCGAGACCCATCCCCTGAGCCGCGCGAGGTTCATAGGCTGCCAGCTCCATGCCTTTTGCATGGATAGCGAAGTCTTTGCCTCCATACTTTTCAGATAAAAGGCGTACGCCTTCCGCAATGTCGCCGCCTATGCCTTCGCGATGCGCGACGGCGCTGAGCAGGTCTTCGAGGCCCTCGCGCTGTCCGAACTTGAGGCCGTTATCCCAGAGGCCTTTCGCGCAGAGCTCCATCGCGAAAGCAACTGAGCCGCCGAACGACATCGTGTCCAGCCCGTACTCGTCGCAGAGCCGGTTGAGCTTTATAATCAGGCTCAAATCATCGTTCATGATGTTTGCGCCGAGCAGTCCCAGCGTCTCAAGCTCGGGGCCTTTTATCGCTTTACCCTCGTGCGATACCAGCCTGCCGCATTGGATGGGGCAGGTAAGGCAGCCCTTGTTTTTTATCAGGTGCTTCTCGCGCAGAGTCTCGCCGCTGATGCTGTCGTACTTGTCAAAGCGCCCTGCGGAATAGTTGGCGGTGGCAAGCAAGCCCCTGTCTTGCATTTTCCTCAACAAAGCCGCCGTGCCAAGCTCGGGTAACTGCTGACCGGTGAGCACATGCTTCCGCAGCTTGCCAATCCACTTCTTGTTGAAACTCCTAAACTCGTCGCTGTCAGGCATCGTTATCGCCGCGTTGCCCTCGGCGACGATTCCTTTTAGACCCTTGTACCCGAATACGGCGCCTATTCCGCCGCGTCCCGCCATGCGCTCCTGGCTCGCGACGCTTGCGTACCTGACAAGGTTCTCTCCTGCGACGCCGATCGCAAGCGTCCCGTTTTTCCCCATTGCCTGTTGCGCTTCGCTCGTGCTTAACCCCCATATATCGCCTGCGTCGCATATCTCCACTCCGGAAGCGTTCACGCGCAGGAAGACCTTTGCGGGGCTCTTCCCGGTGATGAGCAGGGCGTCGTATCCCGCGCGTTTCAGGTGCAGGCCGAAATCGCCCCCGCAGCTTGATGAGACAAGCAGCCCGGTAAGCGGCGATATTGTGGATATGTTGAACCGCGAGGAACTCGGGGCGGCAGAACCGTTCAAGGGCGAAGTTGTGATGACGATAGGGTTCTCCTGCGAAAACGCTTCGACCTTGCCCGGGCGCGCGCCGGCCCCGGAGTACAGTTTGTCATAGAGGATTTTCGCCGCGAGGCCCTTGCCCCCTATATATTTCAGCAGATCGTCTTTTTGCGGCATGAACTGTGCGATTTCCCCTGTTGTGAGGTTGACTTCGGCCATTTTACCCGCGTACCCGTGCCGGCCCGATTTGCCCATAAGCCGATGATAGACGCTGATGAAATCCGCGCGGGAGAATATCCGGGGCACGGGATACGTAGGGTTAGCCTCGCGATATGCGCGCTCTGCCATGAGCGGGACGTCGTTTTCTTCGATGCCGTCTATCGTGACCGGGATGCCCATGCTCTCGTTCATGTCCCGTATTGCTTTGATGAAGGACTTAGCTTTGTGCTCAATGGTGCTGCCGGGGAGATTGACCAGGTCCGCGAGCTCTGACAGCCGCACATATATGCTTTCGCCGTAATCGTCGAGTATATATGGCAGTATTACGGCGTTGGCCAGCCCGTGCGGCACTGAGTACATGCCGCCCAGCGTGTGAGCGACAGCGTGAACGTTGCCTACATATGCGCGGGTGAAGGCGACTCCGCCGTAGAATGCGGCGCGCTGCATGTTCGCGCGCGCTGTTGTGTCGCTGCCGTCATTGTATGCCGCGTACAGGTTCTCAAAGACGAGTTTTACTGTTTTGCGCGCCATATCGCGCGTCTCGCGCGTGTTGCTGCGCCCGATATATGCCTCGACCGCGTGCGTCAGCGCGTCCATGCCGGTCGTCGCGGTGATCGATTTTGGCAGACCGACGGTCAGGAGCGGGTCGAGCACCGCTTCGCGCGGTATAAGGGCCGGATCCATAAGCGCGTACTTTTCATGCGTCTTGGCGTCTACGACAACTGCCGCCACAGTCGCTTCGCTGCCGGTCCCTGCGGTTGTCGGTACGGCATAGAGCGCAGGCAGGCGCCGCATGACTTTTAGCAAGCCTTTCATTCGCGAGATGCTTTTTCGCGGCCTCGCGACGCGCGCCCCTACGCCTTTTGCGCAGTCCATGGATGAGCCTCCGCCAACAGCGATGATTCCGCCGCAGCTTCCTTCCTTGTACATTGCGAGAGCTTCCTCGATGTTGTCGATAGTCGGGTTAGGCACGGTTTTATCATATACCGCGACGTTGATTCCTGCGTTTCGCAACGCTTCGAGCAGCGCGTCGCACAGCCTGAGCGACATTATCCCGGAGTCTGTAACCAACAGGACGCTTGCGATGCCTTTTTCCCGGATGCGCGCAGGTAGTTGCGTGACTGAGTTTTCTCCTTCAAGCAGCGCCGGCTTGCGCCAAGGTAGAAAGTATGCGGCGTATTTCATTATCAGTTGAAAGGTTCTGCAATATAGCTTGAACATAGTTCGATCCCCCCTAACAGTGTCTGTTCAGGTACCCACTACAACAGTATAGCATATACAGCAGCGCGTTTCCATTGATGAAATTAATCCTTTTTTAATCATACTTGCGCTGCTTTTACAAGACGGGTTCACATATTTGTGCTTTACTGTACATCAGCGCAATACTGTGCGCGTATAACGAAAAGGAAGGTGCGAAATGGTTGTTTTTTACGATAGAAACCGCAAACTCTTCTTTCAGGTGTTTTCAATATGTTGCTTTATTGCTGTTTTAACCTGCATTATCGTCAACGTAGCGATCGACCGCCGGATTACATGGTCAGCGTATGTGATATTGTCCGTAGCATTTGGTTGGCTCGTAGTATCTCCGGTGTTCATAAGGAAGTATGGCATAGTACTGTCGCTGTGTTCCATCATGCTTTATGTACTGCCATACCTGCTCCTGCTGGAGAAGATTACGCCTGTTGACGGCTGGTTCATGCCGCTTGGGTTGCCCTCGGGCATAATAGGGATAATCGCGATGTGGGTGTTCTACCTTCTTTTCAGATTCGTGAGGATCAGCCCGTGGTTCAAAGCGGCGATAGTTGTTTTCATTTGCGGCGCCGCTATAAACCCGTTGATCCAGAGATACACTGATTCGTTCCTGAACGAGACGCAGCCTTTCTTTCTGCGCGTGATAAACTATGCCGCGTACGTCGCAGTAACTGTCGCGCTCGTAATAATCGGCGTGAAGCGAAGGAGATGTCGGGAACCGAATTACTAATAACGAATAATTGACAGACGGGGCGCCCAGGCGCCCCGTGCATTCCGAAACGCGGAGGCATGGATGCCGGAGCGCGCGAGTATGCGCATGGATGCGCATTCGAGCGATAAGGAACGTGATGTAACGGCCGAACTAAGGTGGCACTGAATAGTCACGTGGGGCAAAATACCCGGCAAAATATATATCGAAATATCTTTGAACATTTTCGTTTGTTATGGTAGAATGCCTGTATGGTCCTATGGTGAAGCGCAAACACCCGACGTAACTTTGAAAAGGAGGTAAGTTCCATACCTGTACGCTAGCGTTTCGTATGGAGCGAAAGACATGTCAAAACAACTAATCGTCAAACCTGAAAAGTGCGTGTCCTGCCGTACCTGCGAGTTGATGTGTTCCTTTGGGCACAACGGGACATTCAACCCAAAACAGTCATCGGTATCCGTAATACACTACGAAGCTGCCATGACGTCGGTGCCGGTGATGTGCATGCAATGCGAAGAAGCCTGCTGTCTCAAGGTCTGCCCGGTTGGCGCGATATCGCGCGATGAACACGAGGCAGTTGTCATGGATCCGGAGAAGTGCATAGTCTGCAAAATGTGCATGAGCGTATGCCCGCTCGGCAACATCAGCTACTCGCCGATTACGAAGAAAGTATTTAAGTGCGATCTTTGCGGAGGCGACCCGAAATGCGCGAAATACTGCCCTTCAGGAGCGATCCAGTACGTAGACCCTGCTGAGAGCCTCGACCGGAAAAAGGCAGTAGCGCAAAACTTCCGTGACGTGTTTGGAGAGGAGAATGCCGTATGAACGCATGGACAGGAGTGATACTCAGAGTTGACCTTTCAGAAGGCACGATCAAGCGTGAACCGCTTAACGTACAAGACGCGCACGACTACGTAGGCGCGAGAGGCCTTGGCACAAAGTACTTCTGCGATGAAGTCGACCCAAAGGTCGAACCCTTATCTCCCGAGAACAACCTGATCTTCATGACAGGACCGCTCACCGGCACAGGCGCCGCTTCGGCAGGGCGCTATGAAGTCGTCGCGAAAGCGCCCTTGACGGGGACGATAGGAGCGGCAAATGCCGGCGGTTACTTCGGGCCGGAGCTTAAGTACGCGGGGTATGACGGTATCATATTTGAAAAGGCGAGCAAGAAGCCGGTCTACTTGTACATAAACGACGACACAGTCGAACTGCGTGACGCATCTACCCTTTGGGGTAAGACAGTTTACGAGACAACAGACTCGCTGAACGAGGAATGCGGCGAGTCATTCCGTATCGCCTGCATAGGCCCTCCGGGTGAAAATGGCTGCTTATTCGCCGGTGTGCTCAACGACAAACACCGCGCCGCCGGGCGCGGCGGGCTGGGAGCGGTCATGGGGGTCAAAAAGCTGAAAGCAGTCGTTGTACGCGGGACAGGGCCCGCGACAGTAGCAAGGCCTGAGCAGTTTTTCGACGCGCTGACGGACGCGCGCGCAAAGCTGAAGGCGCACCCTGTCGGCGGAACCGGGCTCGCGGCGCTCGGCACGCAAGTGCTTGTAAACATCATTAATGAGAGCGGCGCGCTGCCTACGCGCAACTGGCGTGACGGAAGCGTATTCCCGGAGGCTGACGCAACAGGCGGGGAAGCTCTTGCAGAGAAGTATCTTGTTAAGAATAAAGGCTGCTTCGGGTGCTCCATCGACTGCGGCCGGGTCACAAAAGTCAGCGACGGCCCCTTTAAGAGCTCCGGGGAAGGCCCGGAGTACGAAGCAGGTTGGGCATACGGCGCGGCATGCGGCGTAAGCGATCTCGCGGCTATATGCAAAGCTAACTTCTTGTGCAACGAGTATGGCATGGATCCGATCACGATGGGGTCCACAATCGCCTGCGCGATGGAACTGTCCGAGATGGGCGCGATTCCCGAGTCCGATATAGGCTTTGCGCTGCGCTTCGGCGACGCGCACGCTATAGTCGATCTCACCGAAGCCACGGCAAAGGGCGAAGGGTTTGGCAAGACTCTCGCGCTCGGTTCTTACAGAATGGCCGAAAAGTACGGCCACCCGGAGCTCTCGATGAGCGTTAAGAAGCAGGAGATGCCCGCGTATGACGGCCGCGCACTGCAGGGGATGGCGCTGGAGTATGCCACGAGCAACCGCGGGGGCTGCCATGTGCGCGGCTACCTGACGAGCCCTGAAGTACTCGGAGTGCCTGTCAAAGTCGACCCGCTTGAGACCGAAGGCAAACCTGCGCTCTTGAAACTCTTCCAGGATCTTACCGCTCTGATCGACTCAGCCGGGCTATGCCTGTTCACAACGTTCGGGCTGGGCTTGCCTGAGATCGCCGCCCAGTACCGCGAAGCTGTCGGCACGGATGAGACGGACGAGGAAATACTGCTCAAGGGAGAACGCGTCTGGAATCTCGAAAAGCACTTTAACATCGCCGCCGGCGTCGAGAAGGATACTCTGCCTCCACGCCTGCTGCGAGAGAAACTCCCAAGCGGCCCCGCGGCGGGGAGAGTTGCGGAACTCTACTCCATGCTCGGAGAATACTACGAACTGCGCGGCTGGAACGCGGAGGGCGTCCCGACCCCTGAGAAAGACTTGTCTCTCGGGATAAAGAGCGTCGGACAATAAGAGGCAGATGAACGTCAAGTTCTTCGCGACATACCGCGACGTCACAAGAGTCAAGCAAACGTCTATCCCGGCTCAGCCCGACATCAGGGCAATGCTCGCGCTGCTGGCGGAGCGCTACGGCGCCACTATGCGCGCAATGCTGTACACGCCGGACGGAACCGGGATAGGCGAAAACGCGATTATCCTTGTCAACGGCAGGAACGTGCAACATCTGGGCAACATGGATACTCCGCTGAGCGAGAGTGACACTATTTGTGTTTTCCCGATGGTCGCAGGAGGGTGACTTTATGAGAATCATAGCCGGGGAGGAGATCAACGCGCTGCTGAATACTTATCCGCGCAACGCGATGTACACGCTGGCGGTGATGCAGGATATGCAGCGGCAGTTCGGTTACGTGCCGCGCGAAGGCCTGGACGCGCTGTCCGGGCATCTGGAGCGGCCGCTGTCAGAGCTTTACGCCATTGCCACGTTTTACAAGGCGCTGAGCCTGACTCCGCGCGGGAAGCATATTATCAAAGTGTGCGACGGGACTGTCTGCCATATACGCGCAGGCACGAACGTCCTCGATGGAATTTACCGCGCCTTGGGGATCGGCCCCGGCGAGATGACCGACGACGGGGAGTTTTCTCTGGAACTCGTCAACTGCCTTGGCGCATGCGCCCTCGCGCCGGTAATGGTCGTTGATGGCACATATTACGGGAAGATCGCGCCGGAATCGCTCCATGAGGTTTTTGACGCCATCCGGGCAGAGGGAGTTATAGATTGAACAGGAGTATACTGGTTTGCTGCGGAACGGGATGCATCGCCAACGGCAGTCTCGCCGTCGCCGATGCTCTTCGCGTCGCCCTTGCCGGCACGGATGTCGCAGTTGAGGCTACGGGCGAAACCGAGGTGAAAGAGACAGGCTGCAATGGTTTTTGCGAAAACGGGCCCATTTTGCGCGTGATGCCGGACGACATATCTTACTACAAGGTCAAACCGGAGGATGCGGCGGACATTGCCGCTTCAATAGGCGCTGAGCCGCTGGAACGATTGCTTTACAGGGATGACAACGATAAGCCGGTATTACGGCAGGCGGATAACCCCTTCTACGCGCCACAGCACAAGATAGTCCTGCGCAATATAGGGCAGATAGACCCGCAAAGCATCGCGGATTATACTGATTGCGGAGGTTACCGGGCGCTTGAGCGCGCGCTGCAGATGACGCCTGAGGCGATTATATCCGAAGTGGAGGCCTCAGGGCTGCGCGGGCGCGGCGGAGCGGGGTACCCGACGGGCAGCAAGTGGCGCGCGGCGATGCAGTACGGGGAGTATCCGAAATATGTAATCTGCAATGGCGACGAGGGGGATCCCGGCGCTTTTATGGACCGCTCGACCCTCGAGGGCGATCCTCACTGTGTTCTTGAAGGCATGGCAATATGCGCGCTGGCAATTGGCGCGCAGGAAGGGTTCCTCTACATCAGGGACGAGTATGAGCTCGCGCTCAAACACGTAACAAAGGCGATTCGCGACGCTGAAGAGGCGGGCATTCTGGGCGACTCGATAATGGGCTCAGGGAAAAAACTGCGACTCGCGGCCGTTCGGGGCGGAGGCGCATTTGTATGCGGGGAAAGCACAGCTCTGATGGCCTCTATCGAGGGGCGCGTCGGTGAACCGCGCGCCAAGTATGTTCGCTCGGCGCAGCGCGGCCTGTGGGATAAGCCTACTGTTTTGAACAATGTTGAGACCTTCGCGAACATTCCGGTGATCATTGGCGGAGGCGGCGAAAACTTCGCTTTACTGGGCACGGATAGCAGCAAGGGCACGAAAGTGTTCGCCCTTGTGGGAAAGGTGAAAAGAACGGGGCTTGTTGAAGTCCCGATGGGAGTCACGCTGAGAAGGCTGATATTCGATATCGGAGGCGGCATTGTAGGCGATCGCCCATTTAAGGCTGTGCAGACGGGGGGCCCTTCGGGAGGCTGCATTCCGGAGAAACTGCTTGACCTGCCGGTAGATTTTGACACCCTTACGGACTACGGGGCTATGATGGGGTCCGGCGGAATGATCGTCATGGACGACAGGAGCTGCATGGTTGAGGTCGCGCGTTATTACACAAACTTCCTTGCGGAAGAAAGCTGCGGGAAATGCGCGCCCTGCCGCGAAGGGCTGAGGCAAATGCTGTCGATACTGACCGGAATATGCGAAGGCCGCGGCCTCCCGGGTGACTTGGAGGCTCTCGAAGAGATCTGCGCTCTTCTTATCGACTCATCTCTATGCGCTCTCGGGAAGACTGCGGCGAACCCCGTACTGACGACGATTGAGCATTTCAGGGACGAGTACAACGCGCATATCCTGGAAAAACGCTGCCCGGGTGGAGTATGCCGGGAACTGACAGGTTCTAAGAAAGACGGTACAGGCGTGACATCGAGCAAAGCCGGAAAGGGGGATTTGCGGGTTTGATTGTAACGATCGACGGAAAGGAAGTCTCCTGTGAGCGGGGAGAGTACCTGCTTGATATTGCGACGCGAGCCGGGATTCGGATTGCGTCCCTTTGCCACCATGAGGGTTTGCAGGGGCAGGGCTGTTGCCGCCTATGCACTGTTGAGGTGGAGACAGGCAGAGGCGATACCGGACGCGGAGAAGGCGCTCAGAGCGGGAGCTTCAGTGATAAGAAGCCCCGCCGAGAGATTGTCGCCGCATGTATTTACCCTGTGGAAGCGGAATGCGTCGTCTATACGGACAGCGAGCGTGTCCGCAGGAACAGAGGGATTTTGCTGGCCCTGTTGCGCGCAAGCGCTCCCGCAAGTGAGGAGATAGCAGAGCTTTGCAGGGAATTCGGGGCTCCTGACGGCGCGCGTTATGAAGTACAGTCGGGAGATGGGAAGTGTATCCTCTGCGGTTTGTGCGCAAAGGCATGCCAAACCCTTGGTACCGGTGCCATTTCTTCGGTTGGCAGGGGGACTGCGAAGAAGATATCGACTCCGTATGACGAACCCGCGACCGTCTGCGTTGGCTGCGGGAGTTGCGCGGCTGTATGCCCGACGGGCGCGATTGAAGTCGCGGAGGATGGCGACGAGCGCACCATTTGGAACAAGACACTAACGCTTACGCGCTGTTCGCGCTGCGGCGCTGTCACAGGGACAGCCTTTGAGCATTATCGCGCGTCGGTGCACGCCGGCACTGAACCGCCCGATCTATGCCCTGACTGCAGGCGTAAGGCGATGACGGACACCATGGCAAAAACATTCGGAGTTTAGGAGCCTCGGACAAAACTCCCGCCATCATCTAGAGCCGGCGCTGCCGGCTTTGCACCGCCTCTTTCCGCCTGTTTTGCGCGATTTTCGGTTAAATACAGCCAAGTATTCGCCCCCGCTGAACTTTGTTCAGCGTAAACCCTGCAAAACAGGCGAAAACAATCGGCACCTATCTAATGACGCGACTTTTGTCCAAGGCTCCTAGCATTTTCTGACACAAAGACGAGAGGACCACGTAGTATGCACATGGCGGATGCGCTGCTATCCCCGGTGGTAGCGCTGGCTGCGGACGCAGTCGGCGTCGCTGCTGTGGGGATATCGGTGGCGCGAGTAAAGAAAGATGAGTTCAGCGAGAAGAAAGTACCGCTCATCGGAGTGGCGGGCGCATTGGTTTTTGCCGGGCAGATGATAAACTTCACAATACCCGGCACCGGCTCATCCGGGCACATCGGGGGAGGGATACTCCTTGCGGGGTTGCTTGGCGGCGTTCCGGCCTTCTTATCAATGACGGCGGTTTTGATTATCCAATGCCTCTTTTTTGCGGATGGCGGACTGCTTGCGCTCGGCTGTAACATTTTTAATCTTGGCGTCATTCCGTGCCTGCTGGTGTACCCGCTGGTATTCAAACCCATTTTTAGGACCGCAGTCAGCTACAGGCGGCTGAGCGCGGCCTCTGTCATCTCCGCAACGGCAGCCCTCGTGCTTGGGGCATCCTGCGTAGTGCTGCAAGTGATGCTATCCGGTGTGGCGCAGTTGCCGGTCGGAACCTTTACTGCGCTTATGCTGCCGATACACCTGGTCATTGGGATAGTGGAGGGGATAGTCACAGCAGCGGTGCTGTGCTTTGTGCATAGAGCACGTCCTGAAGTAGTTACTGCTTCATTAGCGGGCGGGAAGCTTGACGGTATCCCGGTGAAAAAGACGGTGGCCGCGATAGCTGTTTTAGCTGTCCTGGCGGGGGGAGCCTTGTCGCTCCTAGCATCGAAGAATCCGGACGGCCTTGAGTGGGCGGTTGAAGGCACACTGGAAAAAACCGCCGCGGAAGCGCCGGGCGCAGCCGCAGTAGTGCCGGGCGCCGCTCAGGCGGATGAACAGTCCGGGCACCCGGAGGAGTCGAGTACAGCGGGAGCATTGCATGTCCGCGCGGCCGGCATTCGTGACGCAACTGCCGTTTTACCTGATTACTCTTTTTCATACGATGGGGAGAACGCGGCCGGTACATCCGCTTCGGGCCTTATTGGCGCAGCCATTACATTCGTAGTTGCGGGCGCCGCCGGGCTCTCGATTTCTCTTGTTAAGAAGAGGAAGAGGGAAGCAGCCGGAGCCGATGCCTGACGCCGGCGCTCGCGTTCGCGAACTTCGCGCGCTGGAGAGCCTTGCTGCCGGGCGGACGGCCGTCCACCGCCTGCATCCGCTGGCGAAGCTGGTAGCGTCGCTTGTTTTTATCGTGACAGTAGCATCGTACGGCAGATACGATTTCATACGCGCAGCGCCGTATCTTTTCTACCCGTTTATCATGATGGCGCTCTCTGAATCGCCGTACAAGCTGCTGCTGTCGCGCGTGCTGATAGCTCTGCCGTTTTGCTTGTTCGCCGGCATAACCAATGCGATACTTGACACAACAGCGGCGTTTACGCTTGGCGGCGTGACTGTAAGCCTGGGCATTGTGTCACTTGCGACTATTATGCTGAAAATGTACTTGTGCGTCATGGCCGCGCTCATACTGGTGGCAACGACTCCTCTTACCGAGCTTACCGCCCAGCTTCGGAGGATGCGCGCGCCTTCTGTTTTTGTTATGGTTTTCGAGATGACCTACCGCTATGTCGGCGTGCTGCTTGAGGAAGTACGCTCGATGATAATCGCTTACAGGCTGCGCTCCGGTAAGAAAAAGGCTCTTGAAATGAAACATATGGGGTCTTTTGCCGGGCATCTGCTTCTGCGCGGATTCGACAGGGCGGAGCGCGTCCACGCGGCAATGTGCTGCCGCGGCTACTCGTTAAAACACATTCCGCCAGCCCGAAGGAGGATTAAGCCGTCGGATATTATCGTTATGCTGATTGTGTGCGTTCCGTCTGTACTCCTGCGGGTAGTACCATTGTACTGAGGAGTTATTTGTAACATGCTTAGAGTCAGTAACTTGTCAGTTGAATACGCGGACGGCACACGCGCGATAGAGGACTTAAGTTTTAGCATCGAGGCAGGGGAAAGCGTCGCGCTGATAGGCGCAAACGGAGCGGGGAAGACTACGTTGCTGTTGGCTATTGTCGGCGTGTTGCCGCCGATAGCGGGCGAAATCAGTTTGCACAGCAGCGCCGCCGGTCCGGACGAGCAAAAAAACGCGCCTGCGCAAGCAGCGCGCGGCGCTGTGAAGCCCGAACTGGTCCTGACGCAACGAACGGGCAAAGATACCTTACGGGAACTCAGAGCGCGGGTGGGAGTCGTCTTCCAGAACCCGGACGACCAGCTCTTCATGCCCGGCATTTATGAAGACGTCGCGTTTGGGCCGCGCAGCTTCGGCATCGAAGAAGCCGAGACGGTTCAGCGCGTGGACGCCGCCTTGTCAAGCCTCGGGATAGCGCATTTGGCTGACCGCTCTCCGCTTAAGCTCTCGGGAGGGGAGAAGCGGCTCGCTGCTATCGCGACAGTGCTTGCGATGAAGCCTGATTTGTTGCTCTTTGACGAGCCGACCGCCTACCTTGACCCGCGCGCTAAGCGAAATCTTGCGCAGATCGTCTCCGGCTTGCCTCAAGGCAAGCTGATTGCGACGCACGATATGGCTTTCGCCGCTGAGACTTGTTCGCGTGTCTTGCTGATTCGCGAGGGGAGCGTTATGGAGGATGGCCCAAGGGATATTCTTTTTAACGCCCGTAAGCTGGAAGCTGCAGGGTTGTAGTGCAAATCGACACAAATATTGGAGGGAGAGACATGTCAAAAGTAGCTGTTATACGCTGCGATAGTTATGAACAAGACGCAGTGACGGCCGCAGTGCAAAGAGGAATCGGGTTGCTCGGCGGCGCGGGTGAGTTCGTAGCGCCCGATGAGAGGATTCTGCTTAAGCCGAACTGGATCATGGCCGTATCCCCGGATCGCTGCGCAACCACGCATCCCACAGTGTTCAGAGCAGTCTGCGAAGTTTTCATGGCAGCCGGAGCGTCGCTGTCCTATGGCGATTCTCCCGGTCGCGGGACCTCTGAGGAAGCCGCTACAGAGGCAGCCGAAGCGACAGGATTCCTGGAAGTCGCCGAGTCGCTGAACATACCTCTCGCGGACTTTATCAACGGCCGCGAAGTGAACACAGGCACACAGGAGTTCTTCATAGCCAACGGAGCGCTTGACTGCGACGGTATCATCAGCCTGCCAAAGCTCAAGACGCAAGGTTTCCTAAAGCTGACAGGCGCGGTGAAAAACCAGTTTGGCTGCGTGCCCGGGAGGCGAAAGGGCGCCTATCACCAGCAGCTCCAGCGTCCGGCGGACTTCGCGCGTATGCTCATAGAGCTGAATATGTATCTCAAACCGAGGCTGTATATCATGGACGGCATTGTCGCCATGGAGGGCAACGGGCCGATGAACGGCGACCCGAAGAAAATGAATGTGCTGCTTCTCTCCGCGGATCCGATTGCTCTGGACGCAACGGTGTGCAGGCTTGTGGATGTCAATCCGGAGTATTCCTATACTGTTTCCCTAGGGAGGCAGGCCGGGCACGGCACGTTCCTGAGCGACGAGATCACATATCTGGGCGACGACCCGGAGGGCCTTGTCTCGCGCGATTTCAACATCAACCGCAACCCGATCAGCAATGTGCGGGGGGCGGGGGTATTCTCCTTTGGAAACGACGCGGGGGTGCCCAAGCCGTACATTCTTGAAGAAAAGTGCAAACGCTGCGGGGATTGTATAGATATTTGCCCAATTTCGCCGAAAGCGCTGAACTTGCAGGACGGCGATAAGGCAAAGGCTCCGGTTTATGATTACGGCAGATGCATCCGTTGCTTCTGCTGCCAGGAGCTTTGCCCGCATGGCGCGATAATCATAAAAGAGCCTGAGTCCTGAGAAGGCGGGGGAGGGGTTCTAATTATATAACTGTTCAGGTACCCCGTCCAGGCGCTTCAATTTCATTTCGCAAGCGAAGCTCGTCGCTGCGGATTGCGCTAAGTCTCGCATTACAGCAAGCTGTAACGCTCGCTCGCTTCATCGCAGCTCCTCTTCGAATCGAAGCAGGCTTCGATTCGATACATATGGAAGTTATGCGGAGCGCGCGAGTATGCGCATGGATGCGCATTCGAGCGAAAGAAATGAAATGAAGCGCCTGGAGGTAGTGGGTACCTGAACAGACACCCTATTATTAGCCTCCGTAGCGCGATGCCATCCAAATGTAGCATGAAGACGCCCATGCCGACCAGAACAGCCCCGGTTCGCCGAAAGCGGTCAGGCTCCGGTCCTCCTTGCCGGTCAGGGCGTTGTGGATATGGTAGAACCCGTGGTCGCGCATAATAGCGCAGTAGTTGTTGGCGACTTGCCCGGCGAGGTCCGCCCTGCCGCACGCCTCAAGCCCCATGACCATCAGGAACTCCGCCGGCACTATTATGCTGCCGCTCGTGAAACCGTGCCTGAAGTTGTCGCTTGTAAGCCCTTCGGAGGCAAGGCCAAACGGCGTGTTGAAGCCGTCGGGGCTGAACATGAACTCTATCGACTTATCGATGACGTCCTTAGGGAGGCGGTCGCCGAGAATGAGCGGGCAGTATAGCGAAATATTCGCGGTCTGCGACTTCTCCCCTGTGAGGGGGTTATACGCGAACCATCGCTTCCCATCCCAGAAATGGTCGACGATCTTCGTTACAAGCTCCTTCGAGGAGCTTTCCCATTTCCGGCAGACATCCTCCGGTTTACCGATGTCGCGGCCGAGGCGCGCGAGACTCTCCATAGCGAGGGCGATGAACGCGTTTAGGTCGGGGCTTGCGCAGGGGAAGCCTATCTCGTAGTAATAAGGCGAATCCTCCCAGCCTGTCTCGATCTGGTTCTGGAACTCCATCACCCCGTCGTGATCCTTGTCGCGGAACTCAATGAAATACTCGGTCCAGCGCCGCATACCCTCCCAGACGTACTCCTTGCTTTCTGTTGGGATCGAGGCGAAGTCGATGTTATCCATCAGCCAGAGCAGCATCATGCCGTGAGCCGGCGGTTTCAACCCGTCTCCGCCGACGTTTTTACGGTATCCCAGCGAGTCGATCATGCGGCCGTTGTCGTCAAGGTGATCGAAGCCGGCGACGAAGATCTCCCATGCCAGCTCGAGGTCGTTCGACAGCCAGACGGCTTGCATTGGTTGCTGCCAGACGAATGCGGATTCGAATATGCTGTGGATCATCTTTACCATCGTGCGGGTGTACGCGGCCTCGCCGTCGGGATCGACGATCAGGTTCCAGGTGCACCAGAGGGCATGCAGGCGAGCGGGTTCGTACTGCGCAGGCAGCGAAGGGCACACCCGCGCGCAAAAGCCGTCGAAGTCTGCTTTGACCGAAGCGAGGCACTCGTCGTAGTCCGGGTATTCTTCCATCGGGCGATGAACCGGATCGAGCACGAAGTCCTCGAATCCCAAGCGGATTGCGCCGTTCTCGTCGGGGGTGATATCGACTGAGCCGCCACGCAGGCTCAGCTCTCCGGCGAATGGCAGGAGCAGTATACGGGTAGCGCCGAAGTTTATGATTTTTGTGCCGTTGCCTTCCATTGTGTCAAGCGCGGCAGGCGCCATGAACCTGGGCGCAGGAGTTATCCTCAGACCAAGGTTGTCGCTGCCTTCGCACATGACGAGCTTGCGCTCTCCGATGACGAACTTCACGCTGCCGTGGCGCGACGACAGGATTACCTCGTACGGTGTTGTGGAAATGAGTGCGGGGAGCGCTTTTCCGTCCTTCAGCAGCTCCAGTTTTACTTGCCGGAAGCCGTTGTTTGCGCTGAAGTCCACCGACATCGCGTTCATGTTGATGCGGCAGTTGCACAGCCAGAGCGTGCATTTTCCGATGAGGTCCTGCCCGTTCGTGCTGTTTGCGAACGCGAAGAACGAGCCCCTGCGCGAGAATGGGCTGTGCAGCAGGTCCACAAAGAGATCGCCGTGAATCTTTTCCATAATCATTAATCCCCCTTGAAAATTAGAGTCTGGAAGCTACGTTGAGCAGCATCTTGAACCACTTGTCGGCTGTAGCGGGACCGCGGTTTGCGGACTCAAACTCCTCCAGGAGCAGTGCGTCAAGCCATTCGTCGCCCAGTATTCCGGAGAAGTCGTAATCGCTGTATCGAATAAACTGAAGCTGCGGATTTGCAGAGTTGACGTTGAGCCCGATGCACAAGCCGAATGGCGGAGCATTGTAGAAATCGCACGATTGGTACATGGCTTCCAAAAATTGGCCTTCATACATCTCTTCGAAATTATCGACCACTATCCTGGTAATGACGCCGGTAGTGTCATAAAACTCCCTAAGGACGGCGGTTAGCTCATTTGCCTGGGCGACGCTGAGGATTTCGTGGTAATCTGAGATGCCGTACAGCTGCACGGGCATCGGCTCGTCAGAGCCGGGGTCGGCAATATCGTACAGGGCCGAAAAATAGAAGTCCGAGGGGTCGCCATAGGAGTCTGAGGCTAAGATTCTGTAAATGCGCCCCGACTCCAGGTAAACGTAAATCAGCGCGTTGAGCTCACCGCCGCTGTCATCGTCGCCTGTTATGTAATAATCAGGATACTCATACAGCTCAAGGTACGGGTCGCAGTCATAAGCGCCTGCCGTCCAGAACTGCCACATTCCCGAGCGTTCAGGCATAAACAGGAACTCTACATCATCGCCCGCGTCGTCTGAAACCCAGGCTGTTCCGCCGCTGCCGGGGATTGAGGCATTGTTGCGGAGCAGGTCGCTGCTGTGTATTGCGGTAAGCGTGCAGGTGCCGCCAATATCGGAATAGTAGAAATCTACCCTTATGACATACGTGACGCCCGGCTCAAGATAGACGGCGATATACGCGTTGAGTTCGACGCCGCTGTCGTCGTCTTCAGCGATGAACATGCCTTGCTTTTCGGTTATTTCAATGAACGGGTCGTCGTCTCCGTTGTTACTTGTGTAAATGAGCCATAACCCTTCTATGTTCGGGGTAAACTCGAACGAAGCGGAATCGTCGACGCGGATTTCGCCTCCGTCGCCCGGCATTCCATGCGTTGTTACCTCGCTTGGTTCGGGTGGAGTATCCGATATTTCCGGCGAGGGAGATGGCGTGGGCGTGGGTGAGTACGACGTCGTTGGGGATGGAGTATACGTTTCCGGCGGGTTGGTGTCTTTGGTGGTTGTTGGTGCAGAGACAGACGGCGTCTGCGAAGCGATGGACGAAGTCGGCGGCGCGATCGGCAGCGGATCCTTCTTCCCGCTGAAGTCCAGGATGTCCAGCATTACCAGCGCTCCGACTACTATCGCCGCAAGGGCGACCACTCCTACCGCCATCAGTATCCTTATCAGGACTTTATTATCGCTTGAGCTTTTCATTCTCACGTTTCCTTTCTATGAGACTTTTGTCGGGCGAACCATGAAATCACCAGCCTAGATGGATGTCGAATACAGGGCTGTTATATGTATCGGAGGTTTCCCACATAGTAACTACGGCGTCTTGCCAGGCGTCAGTATTTACGTAGAGAATAACAGTACGCGCTTCACCATGGAGTTTTTTCCCGTCTATGTCGATGACATAGGGCAGGATGTCGAAAACCAGCGTTCCGGACTCAAAAATCCAGTCAGTCTGGAACCAGGCGCGGCCCGTGCCGCCGGCAGGTTGCTCGACGACTGCGCTGCCCCAGTCGTAACCGTTGCAGTTGGCGTAGAGATCGTACCCTGCCGCGCCCGGAACCGCGTCGAAGGTGACAAGCGCCGCGTACGGATCCAGGAAAAGCATGAACATGAACGAGGCCGGATCGTTATACCAGTACCCATAGTCGCCGCCCATGGAGTAGTCGATGTTCAAGTTGCCAAGCATCGGCATAACCATCGCGGACGATGTAGCGATCAAGCCGCCGTCGTTGGAATTCTGGCTTGATCCAAACACATTGCGCGGGTGATATAACACCGGGACGCGCGCGAGGAATACATTGCTGATATCGTTGTAGGCCGAGTCGATCGCCCATATACTGAAGAACCGCAGCCCGGTGTCCACATCCGGAAACTCCAAAACCCAGTCTTCGGCTGCAAGTTCTTCGGTGAGGATGATATACTGATCGCCATTTTTAAGGTTGCTCGGATCGAAGAGCTGAGCGTTCGACATGGAGGGGCTGTAATTAATGTGCTCCTGGACAACATAGGCGTAAGCGTTGTTCACCGGAACTACGCCGAGCGTGACCGTGGCCTTCCCCGGCGATTCGTAAGAGACGTCATAGTAGATGAACGACGGGTTGCCGCTTATATTTGGTTTTGGAGCGCGGACTGTGACGTTGCAGGTGCTCTTCACGACTCCGTCAATGCTGACTGTGATTTTTGCCGTACCCGGCTGCACCGCGAACACTTTCTCGTTCCCCTCGACACGAAGAATGCTTGTGTCGGAAGAGGCCAGCAGATAGTCGGCGCAGGAGCCTGTGGCCGGGGTGAGCGTGACGGGGATCGTCCAGTATTCCTTGACTTCCATTGCGTGGCTCGCCGGTAGCGCAGCGTTCGTCAGCGGAAGTTTTACATTGATGGTATATGAGCTTGTTATATTGTTGTAGCTTGTCGCCGTTATCGTCGCCTGCCCGTGTGACAGAGCTTTAATAGTTTGGGTTCCGTCTTCGTTCGTTATGATCTGCGCGACTGCGGGGTTGCTGCTTTTGAACTCCAGGTCGCTGTAGGCATTCTCCGGAGTGATTTTCGGGACAAGAAGGCCTACGGTATCGCCAAGCTTTACGTCGTATGTGACAGCGCCGGCCGGTTGATGGTCCGTGTTGTAGCTGAGCGCGGAAATATCCGCCATGACCATCACGCCTATAGTCGCGGTCTTGCCGTTTTCAGTTTTTGCGGTAACCTCGGCGACTCCGTCTCCGACTGATCGCACGACGCCTTCGGCGTCAACTGTCACGACCTTTGTGTCGCTTGAACTCCACTCGATGCCGGTGTCGGAGTTCGCTTCCTCCGGCTCAATGACTACTCCGAGATAGCATACGCCGCCCGTCGCGGGCATGAGAGGCGCGCTGTCCTCAAGGAGCTTTATTTTGATGCTTTCGGGGGACAGGTCTTCATCCTCGTCGTCTTCCTGCGAGCTGCCGCCTCTTGTTTCCGGGAGGATGACCCTGCTGATTATCGCGGAGGCTTCGGCGCGCGTGATGGGGTTGTTCGGGTTGAAGGTGCCTGCGCTGTCGCTGCCCATGAGCACGCCTGATGTGTAGAGCAGATGTATGAAGCTGCTGTAAGGCGCGCTGCTTGGCACATCAGGCGGGGAGATGCCTGTGTCGCGATCTTTGAACTCTCCCGCAGGCAGCGCGTGCGCGAAGACGTATGCCATCTCCGCACGTGTGGCAGGGCGGGAGTAGTCGCTGAAATCGCGTGATGATATTATCCCTTTGTCGACAGCGTAATCTACGTACACCTGATACCAGGGAACGACTTCTGTGAATTGCGCGCTGCCGCTGTGATAGATGCTGTGTACGCGCACCGCTATCGTGACAGCCTGCCCGACTGTGACGTTGCCGCCCGGATTGAAGGCTGCGGCGCCGGTGCCTTGCATTAGGCCGTACTCATAGGCCAGGGCGATTGGTTTGTCTCTGTCGTATCCATACCACAGGGTCTCGTCAATGTCAGCAAACTGCCCTCTTGCATAGGTGTTCACACGGGTGAACTTGTCCATCGGCGACGCTTTTTCTTCTGCTGTGCCTTCTGCGACTGCGGCAGGCGGAATAAGGGCAAACATGCCCAGCAATATCGCCAGCGCAAGCGCAACCGCCAGCCCCCTGGCAGACGCCGCTGTTTTAGCTCGCATTATATCTATCACGCTAATCGCCCCCTTATGTTATCATGCCGCGATTATACACGATAGTACCAGATAAATCAACACACAGCGCGAAAACATGCCGCGCAGCCGCCGATTGCTGGGCTGCGCGGTATGGTTTAGGGGGGTCTGTTCAGGTATCCCGTCCAAGGCTCCTAGGATCCAAGGTCCTCTGACAGTTTTACAGTAACAGTCTCGTCGTAGCAGGAGAAACAGTCGTCGACGATCTTCTTGTCAGGCTTCCCGGTCAGAAGCGAGACGACCGGAACGATGATGAGCCCCGCGAGCATCGCAAAAGCGCCTGAGTTTATGGGAGATTGCAATATTGTCGGGAAGGAGTCGCGGAAAAGCATATTTGCTACCATCAGGAGCGAACCGAACAAAAAGCTGCACCAGACTGCTATTTTGTTCGTACGTTTCCAGTAGAGCCCGTACAGGAACGGCGCAAGGAAGGAGCCTGCGAGCGCACCCCAGGAGATACCCATGAGCTGAGCAATGAACGCGATGCCGCGCTTGTACTGCAATACAGCAATGACGGCAGATATAGCGATGAACACGACAATGAGCAGCCTGATCGATATCAGTTGCTTCTTATCATCCATTTTCTTCACGATATGGCCCTTCAGGAAGTCGAGGGTAAACGTCGAGGACGACGCCATAACAAGAGAAGAAAGTGTTGACATGGAAGCAGCAAGCACGAGAATTACCACGATTCCGATCAGGAGGTCTGAAAAGCCGGACAGCATCGCAGGGATGATTGCGTCAAAGCCGCCGCCGGGCGTGCCTGTGACGCCGGGGAAGAAGAGCCGGCCGAACCCGCCAAGGAAGTAGCAGCCGCCTGCTATCACAAGAGCGAAGAACGTGGAAATGATCGTGCCCTTGTGGATTGCCTTTTCCGACTGGATAGCGTAGAACTTCTGCACCATCTGCGGCAAGCCCCAGGTGCCGAGCGATGTCAGCAGCACGACGCCAAGCAGGCCTATCGGATCCGGACCGAAGAAGGAGGCAAAAACACCCGGGGTCCCCGAAACTCCCGCGTCCTCCACGTGCGCCAGCTCGGCTATTGCCGCCGTAAAGCCGCCTTTGCTGCTCAAGACGGCGCCGATGATAGCGCAGATGCCCACAAGCATCACGATGCCCTGGATAAAATCATTCACAGCAGTCGCGAAGTATCCTCCGGCTATGACGTAGACGCCGGTCAGCACGGCCATCGCGATGATGCAAATTGTGAAATCGACATGGAACGCCATCTCGAAGAGGCGCGACAGCCCGTTGTACAGCGAAGCCGTGTATGGGATCAGGAAAACGAATACGATGATAGAAGCGGCGATTTTGAGGTTCGTCGAGCCATACCGTTTGCCGAAGAACTCCGGCATGGTCGCGCTGTTGAGATGGCGGGTCATAACTCTGGTACGCCTGCCCAGAATGACCCACGGCAAAAGCGATCCGATGAAAGCGTTGCCAAGGCCGATCCATGTCGCGGACAGCCCGAACTTCCAGCCGAACTGCCCCGCGTATCCGACGAACACGACTGCTGAGAAGTAGGAGGTGCCATACGCGAAGGCTGTGAGCCAGGGGCCGACGGAGCGGCCTCCGAGGACGAAGCCTTTGACGTCCGCTGCACGCCCGCGGAAGCGGACGCCCACGAGGACTGTGACCGAGAAAAAAACTACGAGTAATGCGACTTTGAGGAACATAGGGAACACACCTTTCGTCTCGGGGATCATAGTGCCTGGAAACGGCAAACGCCCCCGGAATAATTCCGAGGGCGGGATAAACCGCGGTACCACCTCAGTTCCGCGCGGCTTCACAGCGCGCGCGCTCATAGGGTGCGATAACACCCCGTACGCTGTAACGGGCGTCCCCGTCGCGTCCTACACAGATGCTTTGAAAAACAGTTGCCTTTCACGCATCTTTCGGCGCGCGGCTCTCGGGATGTATTCTCGCGCGGCGCTTCCCGCCGGCTTTCACCAGCCGCCGGCTCTCTGAGGGAGCGTGCTGCGCGTTACTTTTTCCCGGTCGCTGCCTTTTTCAAATAGGTACAATAAACTATACCGCGCCGTTTGTCAATAGTTTTTTTAAAAATATTCACAGCGGCTTGCCAGCAAGGAGATTTCTGGTGTATAATACCCGAGACCTGCCATAAAGGCAGCGCTCAGGCGGCGCGTCAAAACCTTGAAAGGCTGCTAGCATTCCTGCGGTTTTGCCACACCACCTGAGAGCAAAAATCCTTGGCGGATCATTGTCAAATATTTACGCACGCTAGTATAGCGTTTACTTAGGAGGCAAAATGATGCAGACATACCGGAAAAAGGCCTATAGCACTGTGGCATTGGCGCTCGTGCTTGCGATTGTGCTTGCGTTTGCACCGGGGGCGGCTGCGAAGGCAGCGGGGTTCGAAAGCGAAGCAGCCGCAGCGACTTCAGGAGCAGCGCTCTCAACAGGCGCGGCTACGCGAACAGCAAACCCGACGGCTTCTACTGTGATAGTCAACGGGAGGGACGTGGCGTTCGACTCGTATAACATCGGGGGGAGCAACTATTTTAAACTGCGCGATTTGGCGTTTGTGATTCGCGAGAGCGTCAAACGGTTTGAGGTCAGATGGGACGCGGGCAAAAACGCAATATCCCTAATCACCGGCAGAATATATACTACTGTCGGCGGGGAAATGGCGAGCAAAGGCGTTGGAGCCAAGACTGCGACGCCGACGAAATCGTCCATTTTTCTCAACGAAAGGGAGATGTCCTTTGAAGCCTACACTATAGAAGGCAACAACTATTTCAAGCTGCGCGACATAGGCAGCGCGCTTAACTTCGGCGTCGAATGGGATGCCGCGAGAAACACGATAAGAATCGACACGAGCAAGAGATACACGCCTGACGACAGGCCTTTCAGCTACGCGGACAGCTACTTCGGCGCGACGCAAGGCAGCGTCAAGCAACTGGAAGGCAGGACCGTCCTCGTCAGTATCTTCGTAGCAACCGATTATTCGCTTTGGGGCGACTTGGCAATCCATAAGTTCGGGGACAGCCTGAGAGTGGTCAAGGATTATATAGAAGACGAAGGAAGCAAATACGGCAAAGACATCGACCTGATCTGCGATTTCGAAGAGCATCCCGAGCTGCGTTACGACGTGAGTTTCAGCGGAGAGTTTTACGTCCACCCGAATGACGGCGTCGTCACCGGCGAGACACAGGCCCTCGCGGACTCGACGGCTCAGTTCGTGTACGACTTCATCGAAGAGAACATACCTTATGAGCAACTGGCGGAGAAGTACCAGACAGACAGCATCGGTTATGTCGCTTTCTTCTCGGGCGCCGAAGGCAGGAGCTACGCGTTCCAGTACGGAGCGGGGTACACAATCAACCGCTATCATGAGACAGCAGTTATTATCGGCATGGTAGCGCCGTCGATAATCGCGCACGAAGTCCTCCACCTCTTCAGCGCGACCGACTGGTACCTGGAGGAGGCGAGCTATGGAGTTGACGATAGTGTAATCAACTATGTCAAGGCCAACTATTCGGAAGATATAATGCTGGCGACCCGTTCATACGACGACAACGGCGATCTTATCTATGACAGCATCTTGAAGGAAATTACTCCAATGACCGCGTACAGCGTCGGCTGGCTGGACGATATACCTGAGCTGGATATTTTCCCGCTGTTGAGACGAAAAATACCTTCAGCGGTAGTTTTCGTTATGTATGATTTCCAGGGAGAGAGAACCTGGAAATACAGTACAGGAACGTACACGGGAGGCTTTGTCAACGGCTATCAATGGGGATATGGCGTCTTTGCCTACACAAACGGCAATGAATACGCGGGCTATTGGGAGTTTGGCAAGGCAAACGGAATGGGTACTTACAAACAGGAGACATCGACGTATACAGGCCAGTTCCTGGACGGGTATTACCACGGGCAGGGCGTGATTGAGTTTGACGTAGGCACAAAATACGAGGGCAGCTTCGAAAATGGAGCCTACAGCGGGTACGGAGTATACAGTTGGGCCGACGGCCATGAGTACTCCGGCATGTGGGAAAACAGCAAGCAGTCCGGACAAGGCATAATGAAGTACCCCGACGGCAGCGTAAAGGAAGGCGTCTGGAAAGATGGGCAATACATCTCCTGATAAGGCTATTGAAAAATCCTGCAGGTAATAGTATAATCACTTTTGACTTCTCAGAGAAAAATGTTTCATCCGTAGGTGATTTATGGATTTAGAAGAACTGGGGCTATATATCCGCAGCGGTGAACGATGCCACCTCGTAGGGATCGGAGGCGTGTCGATGTCGCCGTTGGCGGAAGTCCTTAGGGGCATGGGAGTACCGATAACCGGCTCAGATATCCGCAACGGGCCCATGATAGACAGGCTGCGGTCGGTAGGCATCGACGTGACGATCGGGCATCGTACCGGGAACGTGGATGGTGCGGGCTTTATCATCCGCACGGCTGCGGCGCGCGACGACAATATTGAGATTTCGACAGCTCGCGCTGCGGGCATACCTGTTTTCGAGCGCGCTCAAGCGTGGGGCTACATCATGCGCGGCTACGAGAACGCGGTGTGCGTATCGGGCGTACACGGGAAAACTACGACGACTTCGATGGTAGCGCACATACTGCTCGCTGCTGAGTCGGATCCAACAATTATGATCGGCGGGGTGCTCCCGGTTCTCGGGTCGGGATACCGCGTCGGTGAAGGAAACGTCATAGCGATTGAGTCCGACGAGTACTATAACTCATACCACAGCTTCTTCCCGACAGTAGCTGTCGTGCTCAATGTTGACGCGGATCATCTCGATTTTTTCAAGGACTTAGACGATCTGAAAAGCTCATTTCGGGCGTTCGCCGACCTTGTTCCCCGCAGCGGCCATATTGTTTGCAACGGCGACGACCGTAACACAATGGAAGCGCTGGCTCCGCTTGGCCGCGAGCTGCTCACATTCGGCCACGGGGAGGCCGCGCGCGTGCGCGGAGTGAACGTCCACGCGCGGGGGCGCAACCCGTCGATGAACGTCCTGTATGATGGGGAGCCATTCTGCGATATTACCCTCAAGGTGCCGGGCGCGCAAAACCTGCTAAACGCTCTCGCGGCTACCGCCGCCACTCTCTCGCTTGGGATTTCGCCTGAAGCGATTAGCGCCGGGCTGAGCAGCTACACAGGCGTTGGCAGAAGGTTTGAGTATAAAGGCAATATTAACGGCGCGGACATATACGACGATTACGCGCACCATCCGAGTGAGCTTCGCGCGCTTCTCGACGCTGTGGCTACCCTGGACTACGAGAGGATTATCATTGCATTTCAGCCGCATACATTCTCCAGGACGCGAGCCCTGTTTTCGGACTTTGTCGCGGAGCTGTCCAGGGCGGATAAAACATATCTGGCGGAGATTTACGCCGCCAGGGAGAAAAAGGACAACAGCGTTTCTTCAGATACGCTCGCGGATGCGATTACCGGAGCGCGGTGCTGCGCGTCGTTTGGAGAACTGGCAGATAGGCTGGCGGGTGACGCCGGACCGGGCGATATTATCCTGACGGTAGGCGCGGGAGATATATACCAGGTTGGCGATACTCTTGCGGTGTGGGGAAGAAACGCCGCAGGCAGCGAACTTTAAAAGCGAGGGCCGAGACATGGATGACGAAAAGAGCATTAACGAGGAAGAAGATCTAGTCGACGAGCAAGACGAGCAAGACGAGCAAGACGAGCAAGACGGCAGCGGTAGCGCAGAGCCGGACGACGAGCTCTTTGAGGACGGCGACGAGACCGGGGAGCCGGACGACAAGCTCTTTGAGGACGGCGACGAAGCCGGGGAGCCGGACGACGAGTTCTTTGAGGACGGCGACGAGACCGGGGAGCCGGACGACAAGCTTAGTGAGCAAAGGCCGGGACTGGTCAACCCTGAGTACACGCGCAAGCTGCCTATATCGCTGCTGTCGGCGTTAGCCGGGGCTGTCGCCGGGACGCTCATCATGGTGCTTTTCGTGTTGATCACAGGGATCAAGCCTTATCCGCTCTTCGCCGCGACCCCGCTGCTGGCGTACCTTTTCAACCGGCTGCTCAAAGGCGGCCGGGACATACGCACGCTCATATTTTTCGCTGTGATTTCACTCGCCGCCGCGTATCCGGCGGCACGCGCTGCGTTCGAACATCCGATGGAGTCTGTTTCGCCTGACATCGCTCGCCCGGCTGCGCTGTACGTCAGGTTGTTCCCCGAGGTCTCGGCATGGAAGATACCGAGCCTGACAATGCAGTCGCTGCGCGTTTCGGGGATATGGCCTGCCTCAGCCTCCACGCATATCTATATGCTGATATTCACCGCGCTCGGGCTTTTCCTTGCATGGATTCTTATGAGAGACGAACCTGCGCTTGAAGAGGAGCTTGAAGAGGAGCAACAGATAGATGCGGTATAAACCGAAACATCTGAAGGAAAAGAAGAAGAGATCAAAGCTCCGGATACTCATCGGGGTTCTGGCGGGTATTGTCGTTTTATATCTTGTCACCGCTTTCGGCGAGGTGCCGGGGCTGAGATATCTCCGGAATATCTGGATCGAAACAGCTATGACCACTGCGGATCATATGTGGCTGGCAGAATGGCTGTTCCCGTCGCGCGTGATAGAAAAAGTAATGTCAAAACAGGAAACGACAGAGGGGGTTATGACCGACCCGTCGTTGCCGCTGATATCATTCCCTCCGACGACCTCGAAGCCTGAGCAAACGCCTAATGAGACGAAACCGAAGCCAACCGGCAGCGAGGAAACCGACGCTCCGCCGGATGAGCAGCCGACGGAAGAAACGCCGGAGCCGCTGCCGCAAGTAGGCGACATCGACGAGTTCGGAAATGTGGTCATAGTCAGCGATGAAGAGCAGGAGATCTATATCCTTCAAATCAGCGGGACTGGCTACCTTGGCAGGCTGATATTCGTCCGCGATCCGTCGCGGGTCGTGGTAAGGCATACGTCTTACAAAGGCTCGCACGGGGAGTTTCTGCTCACTTACCTGAAAAAACACAACGCGATCGCCGGGATCAACGGCAACGGGTTCGCTGATGAAAACGGGGTCGGCAACGGCGGCGTGATACATGGATGGAGCATTGCCGACGGAGTGTCGTGGGGGCAAAGGCTCGCACAAAGCGCTTCCGCCGGGTTCACGGCAGATAATATTCTGATGGTAGGCACTATTACCGATCCGAACAAGTACGAGATTCGCGACATGGTCCAGTGGGGGCCGGTGCTGATTGCGAATGGCGAACAGATAATTTATGGCGGCAACTCCGCGGGATGGGGCGTGCAACCCAGGACGGCGATAGGGCAAACGGGCGACGGTACTGTGATTCTTGCTACAGTCGACGGGAGGCAGACCCACTCGCTGGGGATTACCGCGGGTACGCTTTCTGACGTCCTGTTCCAGTATGGATGCATAAATGCGTCGCTATGCGACGGGGGCAGCTCGTCTATCATGGCCTACGACGAAGAACTGATAGGGCTCACGTCTTCGCCCATGAAGACTACAGGCCGATACCTCCCTAACGCGATACTGGTCCTTAGAAAGGAAGATACAGTAGAGCCTTAGTTACAGGTGTCTGTTCAGGTACCCACTACCTCCAGGCGCTACATTTCAATAAAAAAAGTCCTGCCGTATGAAACGGCAGGACTTCATTTCGTCGCAACGCGCGATTGCGCGCTACCAGTTGATCAGTACGACGGGCTTAATCAGGTTCGAGGGCTTTTCCTTCATAAGCATAAGCGCTTCCTCGATCTTGTCGAAGCCTTCGAACCTGTGGGTCAAGAGCTTGGATGTGTCAAGGCGCTTTGTGACTAGCAAGGACGCAAGCTTTTGCATTCTCAGCCTGCCGGCAGGCATCAAGCCGCCGACGATGACCTTGTGGCCCATGCCAACGCCCCACTCGGCGCGGGGAATCCGCAGGTAGTCCTCGCCGCCGAAGTAGTTGATATTGCCGATGCGCCCGCCGGGCTTCAGCATTTTGACAGCGGTCTCAATAACTTCAGTGCCGCCTCCCGCGGTAATGACTTTATCGACGCCCCTGCCGTTCGTCTTCTCCAGAACTTGCTGCGCGATGTCGCCGTCTTTATAGTTGATGATATCCGTAGCTCCATACTCTTTTGCGATTCTTACACAGTCAGGCCTCGAACCCACGGCATATATGTAAGACGCGCCTCTGAGGGCGGCTCCCGCAACACCCATCAGGCCTACAGGGCCGATGCCGACTACACATACAGTATCGCCGAACTCTACTTGCGCGAGCTCTGAGCCGTGGAAGCCCGTGGGGACCATGTCTGACAGCATGCAAGCGTCAGCAGGGTCGACGCCGTCGGGGAGCAGCGCAAGGTTCCCGTCCGCGTCGTTTACATGGAAGAACTCCCCGAAAACGCCATCTTTGAAGTTCGAGAACTTCCAACCGCCCAGCATCCCGCCGGAATGCATCGGGTAGCCGTCTTGCGCCTCAAGCGAGCTCCAGTCCGGCGTGATAGCCGGTATAAGCACTTTATCTCCGGGCTTGAAGTCTTTGACCATGTTTCCGACTTCGACTACTTCGCCGACAGCCTCATGGCCCAGTATCATGTCGCTTCTTTCGCCAATAGCGCCTTCCCACACGGTGTGCACATCAGATGTGCATGGAGCAACCGCGATTGGACGGCATATGGCGTCCAGCGGCCCGCAGGCGGGCCTTTCTTTTTCTATCCATCCGGTTTTGCCGATTCCGAGCATTGCGTAGCCTTTCATATACTACCTCCGAAGTTATTTTGATGGGATATATCCCATGGTTTCGCCGGGTATAGGGTGGTGCTCCCTGCGTCGTGTATAACGCACCGGCACACCGCTATTCTAGCATAAGACCTCTGCCCCTTCAAGCGCGGCGTTGCGTTGTGGCTTGTGTTATTGCGTATTTTTTTTGTGTTTTTGAGCAAAAAGAGAAGCTGCGCGCCGGAAACGTACCGATGCGCAGCTTTTGAGGCAGACAGATGTGCAAATCAGCCGATTGCTGTCAGGCCGCCGTCGGGGTAGAGGGTGCAGCCTGTCATGTAGTCGGAAGCGGCGGATGAGAGGTAAATCGCGGTGCCGATAAGGTCGTCAGCAGTCCCGATCCTGCGCATGGGTATACCGGCGCCCTGCATCTTGATGTACTCCTCGACTGTGACGTTGTTCTCCTTCGCGCGCATCTCAAAAATAGCTGTCATGGCGGGAGTAGGCACTATGTTCGGGCCCATGGCGTTCACGGTTACGCCAAACGGGCCGTACTCCGCCGCAAGGGCTTTGGTCAGCATATCGACGGCGCCTTTCGTTGCGCAGTAGGCGGCGTTGCCTGCGGCTTTCGTCGCAATCTTTCCGCGCACGCTCGACAGGTTGACTATCTTGCCATAGCCGTTCTCTTTAAAATGACGGCCGAAGTATTTCGCTGTCATCATCAGGCTTGTGATATTTGCGTCCAGCATAGCGCGGAACGCGGTCATATCGAAGTCGAGGGCTTCGAACTTTTTGTTGAAACCTTGCGCGTTGATGAGTATCGAGATTTTCCCGAGTTTTGAGACTGCTTCCGCGCATAGTTTCTCGACTTGGCCTTCGTCAGTCGCGTCGGCGGCGTAGTACAGCACATCCGCGCCGCACTCGGCTTTTAGCTCCGCTTGCGCCTTTTTCAGCGATTCTTCATTGCGGCTGGATATCATCACTCTTGCCCCGGCCTGGCAAAGGCCCTTCGCCAAGGCTTGCCCTATCCCGCCGGCGCCTCCGACGACGACGGCGTTCTTACCGGTCAGATCAAACAGATTCATGTATAAACCCCTTTCAATTTTAACTTAATTCACTGCCTCGAGAATGACAGCTTGTCCCATACCACCCGCTATGCACAAGGTTGCAAGGCCGTATTTATTTTTCCGGCGCAGCATCTCATGCAGCAAAGTGACAATGATGCGGCAGCCGGAAGAACCGACCGGGTGGCCGAGCGCGATAGCCCCTCCGTTGACGTTCGTGATTTCCTCGTTGAGCCCCAGTTCGCGGACGACGCCGACTGACTGGGCTGCGAACGCTTCATTCAACTCTACAAGTTCGATTTGGTCGAGCGTCATGTTTGCCCGTTTGAGAGCCTTCTTCGTAGCTTCGACAGGCCCGAGGCCCATAATGCGGGGGTCGATGCCTGTCGTTGCGTAGCTGACGAACTTCGCCAGAGGTTTCAAGCCAAGCTCCGCTGCCTTTTCTGCGGACATAATGAGTACCGCCGAAGCCCCGTCATTGCGCCCGCAGGCATTTCCGGCAGTCGTTACGCCATCTTTGCCGAACGCAGGTTTCAGGTTCGCCAGTTTCTCAAGGCTTGTCTGCCTTGGGAACTCGTCTACTTCGAAAACGACGGGGTCGCCTTTTCGCTGCGGTATCATGACCGGGACGATCTCGTCTTTGAACTTGCCGTCGGCAATAGCCTTTGCGGCGCGTTCCTGGCTCCGCATGGCAAACTTGTCGCAGTCCTCGCGCGCTATCCCAAGCTTCGCGGCTACGTTATCCGCTGTTACGCCCATGTTGAATATGCCGTATGTCTCCTGCGGCTGCGCCTGGAACTGGCCTTCCGTGACAGAGTCATACAAGGTGACATTGCCGGTGCCTAGCCCGAAACGCGGGTTCCTGAGGTAGAACACGCCGGAAGACATGCTTTCGGTCCCGCCGGCGAGCACGACGTCGTTGTCGCCTGTCTGGATGCTCATTACGCCAAAGACGACGGCGGACATCGCCGATGCGCATTGGCGCATCACCGTTGAGGCAGGGGTTTCCTCAGGTATGCCGCAACGAAGCGCGACAATCCGCGCGACGTTCGGGTTGTCAGAAGACTGGCGGCAGTGACCCAGTATGACTTCATCAATTTCATTCGGGTCGATTGCGCTCCTGTCGAGTATGCCCTGGACGACGACCCTCGCGAGTTCCTCAGCCATGACGTCCTTGATAGCCCCGCCAAAAGAACCGACGGCTGTGCGGCACGCTTCAACTATTACTACATCTCGCATTTACTTCTCCAAATATGTGATGGCGACATAGCGGTCGATATCCGTTACAGCCTGATAGGAGACGGGTTTGTAACCCGCGGCTTCGATCGCGATGTCGATACTCTTGTTCTTGGGAAGCCATTCGACTTCCCAGTCGCCGAAGTAGTTTGTCTCGGTCTCCCAGCTTTCACCGGTATCCTTGCATGACAGGGTGACCTTCGCCCCAATGCAGACCTCGTCGAGTTCCTTGGGCTGATAGACAGTCCCGGCGAGAAAGACGGTGGGCACATTGAGGTACTTGACGTTTGTCTCTTGCCCTTCGAGCGGCTCGAGCTGTGTATTCCTCTCGGATGCTACGAGCTTTGAAATCTCGCTTTCCGGATCGTCAAGGTCGCCGAAAATCAAGGCTTTATTCGGGCAAGCCTCGACGCAGCGCGGCTTTTTCAGCTCGGGATCGCCCAGATAAGCCAGGTAATCGGGGTCGTCGAGCAGTTCGGCGCACATAGTGCACTTTTGCGGGATTTCCAGCTCCTCATTCCAGAAGACTGCTTTTATCGGGCAGGCTTCCGCAATGGCTTTTTGCCCCTTTGACTTCTCCGGGTCGATGATTACGATGCCGTCGGGTCTCTTGTAGACGGCTCCGTCCTTTGCCGCTTTTATGCAGGCGGGATCCTGGCAGTGCGCGCACAGAGTCGGCACCGAGGCGGATTTTACGCGCCTGGAGTTGTCGCCGCGTTCCCATTCGCGGATATCTATCCATTTTTGCCCCATCATCGGCTGCGCGGCAGATAGTTTCGAGCTGAACGCGCAATGCTCGTCCTTGCATGCCATGAAGCAACTGTAGCACGCCATGCACATACGCGAGTCAACTGCAATACCTAACTTCATACGGCACCGGCCTCCTTCTTCAGATAATTTTCCCTGACTTTTGCCTGGATCTTCTCAAACCCGTGGCCTGTGATGATCTCAAGGCTGCTTTCCGCATCGGAGTCCGCTTCCTTCGCGACCCTGTCGAGTTTATCCTCGAAGAGCTGGCTGTTAGGCAGCTTGTCCGCGTGCTCGTACTTGCAGATATCCATCAGGCACGAGTTAGGCACCATACCCGGGGCTATCTCGCCTTGAAGCCTGCCGGGGACGAGAAGATTGACGCATCCGCCGATATCCATCGACGTCTCGCCCGGTTTAAGCGGGTTGTAAATGCCCGACGATCCATAAGCGTGTATTGTGTTTTCCTCGACCCTGTTCGTTACGCGGGCGACGCAGATGACTGCTCCGCGTTCGTTGAAGAGTTTAACGAGGTCGCCGTCCTTGATGCCCTTCTCGACTGCCTTTTTCGGATGGATGCGGGCTATCAGATACGGGTTGCCGTTTATGTACTCCCTGTTCTCGGGGATCTCCCAGAACCACGGAGTCGACTGATTGTGCTGGGTGTGGTAGTCGAACCTCGGGTGCGGCGAGATCAGGTGGAACGGGTACTTCTTAGCCCTTATGGAGTGATGCCCCTCCCACGAGCGCTTGTATGAAGCGATCGGAGTGCGAGCCTCGTCGTGCGGGGCATAGTACAGGAGGCTTTCGGACACGAACTCGAACTTGCCGGTGAACGTCCCGAGTTTGCCCTCCTCCTGGAACGGTTTGTGGTTCGGCGTATCGCAGGGATAGCCCTCGGCGAACCAGCGGAAAGCCGGATGGCGTTCCCAGTTCTCAGGCACGCCGGCGATATAGTAGCCTTTCTTAATGAAGTCTTCCCATGAGATCCTGTCGCACAGGTCTGACTTCTCCCAAAAGCGCTTGCACCAGTCGAGCTCGCTGCGGCCTTCAGTATACGCATCGCCCCAGCCGAGCTTTTTCGCGGTTTCGGAGAAAATCCAATAGTCGGACCTCGACTCCCAAAGCGGTTCGATAGCCTTGTCCTGGAAAACTACGACCTGCCAACTGTTGCCCGTCTGCGAGTGCGACTGGTAGCCGCCGTTGCCGGAGTTGCACAGCTCGCCAATGTCATAGCGTTCAAGGCTTGTACAAGCGGGGAGAACTACGTCCGCGAACCTGGCCTCGCCATGGAAATGGATGTCCTGGTTGACTACGAACTCAAGCTCGGGGGATTTGTACATCCTGACCCATTTGTTTGTGTCGAGCATCGTCCCGATGAACGTCCCGCCATAGCGCCAGAACATGTGTACCTTCGAACAGCCCGGCTCGGGGTAGATGTGTTCGGTGAACTGCTGGTCAAGGCCGCCTCCGCAAAAGCCCTCGCCATACCAGTCGTAGTGGCCGTCGAGGATCGCGTCAGGAACGTTCGGCCTGTAGAGCTTCTGCGTAACGACGTTGACTGCCGCTTTATCCGCGATTGGCTCGCCTGCGATTGAGGATAGCGGGTCGGAGTAGCCGCCGAACCAGAAGTCGTAGTCCATCGGCGCGCCCGTCGAACCGGACCAGATGTTCTGCCCGGGTTTGCCCATGCCCTGCATTGCGTACAGCACCACAAGGCTGCGCGAAAACTCTGTCCCGTTGGCTGTCCTGACGACGCCGCCGAAGCCGCCTCTCATCCCGCAGCCGCCCATTGTTTTTGTCGTAGCCCAGCGCCGGGCAAGCGCTTTGACGTCGGCAGCGGGTACGCCTGACTCCAGCTCACACCATTTTGGCGTCTTCGGCTGCTTGTCAGGGCCGTTGCCGAGGATGTAGTCTTTCCATTCGTCGAAACGATGGGAGTGCTTGGCGATATACTCTTTGTCATACGTGCCCTCGGTGAGCCAGACGTAGGCGATAGCTTCGCACAGCGTCGTGTCTGTTCCGGGGCGCGGGGCGATCCATTTGTCCGCTTGCTTTATCGAGGAGAAGTTGTTGTACGGGTCGATGTAAATGAACTGGACGCCCATGTCATCCAGCCAGTGGCGCCACATGGTCGACTCATTGCCGGCGTACCCGCCGCGCGTCGTGTCGGGGTCATGTGACCACATAATCATTGTTTCAACATTCTGGAGGCCGTCTTCGAGGAGATCGAAAGCTTCCGCGCCGCCGAGCCGCCAGTAATATCCGTAAGTGTGCGGGGCGCCCCACATGAAACCTTCCCAGGAGTCGGGGTTGTCCTTGATTTCAGTATACCCGAGCATCCTGAAAAACCGCGCGAACGTGGACAGCTTGTATCCAAGCAGCCCCCATGAATGGTGCGAGGAGGTGCAGGCTGTGACCGATTCTTTGCCGTAAGTGCCCTGGATACGCTTGATTTCCCTGACGACCAGGTCGAGCGCCTCGTCCCAGGTGGCCCTGCGGTAGCCTGATTTGCCGCGGTTTTCTGTGTTGCGGCCTTTGCCGTCCGCAGTCTCGACGAAATCCTCGCGGATCATCGGGTAGCGGATGCGGTCGTAGGAGTAAGCTCTGTTTTTCTCTGTCATCGCGATGAAGCCCGGCTGGACTTTCCTGTTCGGGGTGTACTCCTTGTCCTGCGGGCCGCCAAGCTTACTGCGGGCCTTGATGACCCAACCCTTCGGGTCGCTGCCGTCAAGTACGAGAGGCCTGACTCGCCTTATCACTCCGTCGACCGTGTGGATTGCGACGGGGCCGCCGACAACTATGCTGTGCGTTACTTTTTCAGCCATATAACTAACCTCCTCCTCTATACGACTTCGACAAGAGCTTTAGCTCTGTCGGACTCCGGGTGTATTTTGATCATCGGGCCGGTCAGTTTCCCGTCGACGATTTCAAAGCACCTGAGATTCCACACCTCGGAGACAACGACTTTCAGTACTTTGCCGTCAGGTTCCTTGTAAAAGCCGTCTTTTTTGAACATGTGCTGGATCATGATTTTATTCGCCATGTCCGCGAATCTCCTTTCTTATACACGTTTGAAGCTGTGCTGGACGCCGTACTTCTCGAACCGCGTGCCGCCGATGTCTTTCCATCCGGTTGCGGCGCCAAGCGCCGTGTCCATCGCTGCCATTTCTTCAGGTGTAGGAACGCCCTGGCCGCCAAGGCCTTCGTACCACAGTTGTACTGCGCAAATGGTGTCACCGGGGAAGTCTGCAAGGTACTTTGCCGCTGCGGCGCTTAGAGCCTTCGAGTCCGTAACGTCGAACTTCGCCATTTTTTCGCCTCCTTATACTCGAAATTGCAATAATTCTTGCATATATATTAACCATGCTGGTAAATGATTGTCAAGCAAAAGTTACATGGAAAAACGTTGAAATATTTCTCGAATCATGCTATTTTAGGGTGGCGAAAAACAATCAGTATGGAGGATCATGTGCGCATTGGTATAGATATAGGGAGCACGACGGTCAAGACAGTTGTTCTTTCAGATACGGACGAGGTGTTATTCCGGGCGTATGAGCGTCACTACTCGCTGGTGAGGCAGAAGGCTGCGGAGCAGCTTCGCCGCGCCTCCGCCCTGTTTTCCGGCGGGCAGCATGCCGTCCCCGCAATAACAGGATCCGCAGGGCTTGGAGTGGCAAAGGCGTCGGGGTTGCCTTTTGTGCAGGAAGTCTACGCGACTGCGGCTGTAGTACGCGAGAGGCTGCCGGATGCGGACGCGGTTATCGAGCTCGGGGGGGAGGATGCCAAGATCATCTTCTTCGGCGGGGGCCTTGAAGAGCGCATGAACGGCACTTGCGCAGGTGGCACCGGCGCATTCATCGATCAGATGGCGACGCTGCTTGACGTCACGGTGCCGCAACTTGACGAGCTCTCGCTCCGGCACGAGAAAATCTACCCGATCGCGTCCAGATGCGGCGTATTCGCGAAGTCGGACATCCAGCCGATTCTCAACCAGGGCGGGAAAAAAGAAGACGTCGCCGCCTCGATATTCCAGGCAGTAGTGGATCAAACCGTGGCGGGGCTCGCGCAGGGGCGCGAGCTAACGGGTAAACTTGTGTTCCTGGGGGGGCCGCTGACCTTCCTGAAGGGGTTGCGTGAACGCTTTATCGCATCACTAGAACTGGATGACGAGCACGCCATATTTCCCTTCGATGCAGAATGCTTTGCCGCAATTGGCGCGGCAATGTGCGCGAATGGGAAAGACGCCGAGCCATTTACGGACATTATGGACAAACTCGAAAGCGCGGTTGATGAGTCAGGAGGGGAGAGCGCAATTGAGCCGCTTTTCCGGACGCAAGAAGAGTACGAAGCGTTCGCGCGGCGCCACGCGGCTGCAGCCCCGCCGACTGCCGACGCAGAAACCTACGCCGGCGACGCATACCTCGGCATAGACGCCGGCAGCACGACGACGAAACTGGTGCTTATCACGGCCGAAGGTTCTATACTATATACTTACTACGGTAATAATAAAGGCAATCCCGTATCGATTATCCTCGAGCAGTTGCAAACAATATATGACCGCTTCGGCAGCGCTGTTTCGATAAAAGGGTCAGCGGTGACGGGATATGGCGAGGAACTCATAAAAAACGCTTTCAACCTCGACATGGGCATTGTGGAAACGATGGCGCACCTGCGCGCGGCAAGGCACTTCACGCCTGCCGTAGACTTCATTATCGACATTGGCGGGCAGGACGTCAAGTGCTTTAAGATACGCAACGGAGCGGTTGACAGCATTATGCTCAATGAGGCATGCTCATCCGGCTGCGGCAGCTTTATCGAAACTTTCGCTGTCGCGCTGGGGTACAAAATCGGCGATTTCGCAAAGCTTGGGCTCTTCGCCGGGGCGCCGTCGGACCTGGGGTCGCGCTGCACAGTCTTCATGAACTCCAGCGTCAAGCAAGCGCAAAAAGACGGCGCGACGGTCGAAGCTATTTCCGCAGGCCTTTCTATATCTATCGTTAAGAACGCTATTTACAAAGTCATACGCGCCGCGAGCGCGGACGAGCTGGGCCGGAGCATTGTCGTGCAGGGAGGGACATTCCTAAACGACGCCGTGCTGAGGGCGTTCGAGCGTGAAATTGGCGCCGAAGTGACGCGGCCTGCGATTTCTGAGCTGATGGGAGCCTACGGCGCAGCGTGGACCGCAATCGATGCTGCGGGAGGCGCGAGTCACGCGGAAGGCGGAACCGGGCCAAACGTAGAGAGATCCCCGACCCTACTGAGCAGCGAGGAACTGAAAAACTTCACCCACGAGGCAAGGCCGGTATCGTGCGGCGGCTGCACAAACAACTGCAGCATGACCGTCAACACGTTCGACGGCGGCAGGAGATTTATTTCGGGCAACCGCTGCTCAAAGCCGCTCGGCGCGGGCGCGTCGTCAGAACCGAACCTAATGAAGCATAAATACGGCAAGCTGCGCTCTATGGAAGGAAGCGGCAGCGGAACCGGCGAGCGGGGGAGGGTAGGCATCCCCCTTGGGCTGAACATGTTTGAAAACCTGCCGTTCTGGTTCGAGTTTTTCACAAAGCTGAACTTTGAAGTCGTGCTGTCTCGCGAGTCGTCGCGGCAACTATATATATTAGGGCAGCGAACGATACCCTCCGATACCGTCTGCTATCCGGCGAAACTTATGCACGGGCAAATAGAATCGCTGCTTGAAGCAGATGCAGACGCGATTTTCCTGCCCTGTATGCCGTACAACTTCAACGAAGGCATCAGCGACAACAGCTACAACTGCCCGGTCGTCGCCTACTACCCGGAGCTCCTGGCTGCGAACATCCCGGGGGTAAAAAAGGCGAGATTCCTTATTCCATACTTCGGGTTACATAAAAAGCGCGGCTTCATCAGGAAGTCCGCAGAGTATTTCAACAAGGAGTTTGGAATACCCGCGAACGAAACGAAAAAGGCCGCCAAATCCGCATATAAGGCGTATGCGGAGTTTACGAGCGAGATAGAGAGCGTGGCCGACGGCTACATCGAGCACGCGCGGAGGGAAGGCAAGCATATTCTCGTCGTCGCCGGAAGGCCTTATCACTCAGATCCGGAAGTAAACCACGGAATCGACGAACTGATATCTTCGCTGGGGCTCGTCCTTATTACGGAAGACGCCATCGCGCGCAGGCTGGGCGGCGAGCCGCGCCGCGTGTTGAATCAGTGGACGTACCAGGCGCGAATGTACAACGCCGCGCGTTATGTCCTCGAACACGGCGATATGCAGTTTGTGCAGCTTGTGTCTTTTGGCTGCGGGACAGACGCGATAACGACCGATGAACTGCGGTCTATACTTGAGTCCGGAGGCAAATTATATACGCAGCTCAAGATAGACGATATTAACAACCTTGGAGCCGTGAGAATAAGGCTGCGAAGCCTTATCGCCGCGATAGGCGGCTGAACCACCTGAGAGGAGGAGCGGCGATGCCGCTGCGAGTGTATGGCGCAACTGGTATATGACAAAACAGGGAGGCTGCTCTTCACAAAGGAGATGAAGCGCGACTACACTTTGCTTATGCCGCAGATGCTGCCGGTCACGTTCACAATGATGAAAAAAGTGTTTGAGTTGTACGGGTATAAAATCGAGATGCTCACAACGAACCACAGAAGCATCGTTGAGACGGGGCTGAAATACGTACACAACGATACATGCTACCCCGCGCTGCTCGTTATAGGCCAACTCATTGAAGCAATCAACAGCGGGAAGTACGATGTGCATAAGATTGGGCTGCTGATATCGCAAACAGGGGGAGGCTGCAGGGCGTCGAACTACATCCACCTGCTGCGTAAAGCGCTTGAGAAAGCAGGCATGTCATATATCCCCGTAGTCTCAGTAAACCTCTCGGGGCTGGAAAGCAATCCCGGCTTCGGGCTGTCGCTGCAGGTGATACGCCGCCTGGCAGCGGGCATGATTTACGGGGACCTCATCGTGTGGCTTTCCAACCAATGCAAGCCATACGAGTTGGAAAAAGGCTCGACCGACACTCACGCAGCTATGTGGACAGAAAGGCTCGTGGATATGTTTGGGCGGGGGCGCGGCCTGCGGAAGAAAGAAATGAGAGCAACGATGGTGGAAATCGTCGAAGACTTTTCAAAAATAGAGACAAGCGATAAGCGGGACAAACCAAGAGTCGGCATTGTCGGAGAGATTTATGTCAAGTACGCTCCGCTGGGTAACAACGGGCTGGAGCAGTTCCTGCTTGACGAAGGCTGCGAGCCTGTCGTGCCGGGCCTGACCGACTTTATGATATTCAAAATAAATAACCGCGTGGTCGACGTCGACCTCTATCGCGGTTACCGGGTAAAAAAGCTGGTCGCCGGAGTATTCCAGCGGTACATTGAAGGGCTTCAGCGCGGAATGGTGGAAGCCGTCGAGACGAAGCCGGCGTTCAGGCCGATGGGGAAGTTCTCTGACCTTCAAAAGCTAATCCGCGGCTACCTCGGCTACGGCAACAAAATGGGCGAGGGGTGGCTGCTTACGGCTGAGATGCTCGAACTCATCCATACAGGCACGAAAAACATCGTCTGCACGCAGCCGTTCGGGTGCCTTCCAAATCACGTTGTCGGAAAAGGCATGATCAGGCGGCTGAAAGACGATTACCCTGATTCGAACATCGTCGCAATAGACTATGACCCGGGAGCGACAAGGATAAACCAGGAAAACAGAATCAAGCTGATGATCGCAAACGCGGGCAGGCAGCCGACAGGCGGCTAGCGACTGCCTACGGCTGAGAGCCTGTGAGGCGCAGCTTGCGACCCCGCTACGGCGAAGCGGATTCCGGCTCCGCAGCGCTCTCCTGAACAACCTGCGGGGTCTCCTGCAAATCATCCTGGGTGCCGCCTGAAAGCTTGTCAAGCAGCATGACAGCGCCTATGCCGAGGCTTATGCCGACGATCAGCACAATGAACACGCAACCCAGGATGCTTGTCACCTTTTTGAAAATTGAGTCGATGGGTATCCCCTCCCGAACCATTATATATACGCCATTATAGAACGCGCAGGCGATTGTGTCAATCAATAGATGCCTGCGCACGAGAGGAAACAGCATTATGAAAGCACTACAAGAAAAATACCGGACGATGTACTGCGGGGAACCCCGCCTTTTCGATACAGGGCGGGACGTGACTGTCTGCGGCTGGGTACAGCGCCGCCGCGACCTTGGGCAGCTCCTGTTTATTGACCTGCGCGACCGGACAGGGATCGTTCAGCTCGCTTTCGACGACAATACCGACAAGGAAGTTTTTTCCGAAGCGCTTTCCGTGCGCTCTGAGTATGTCCTGTGCGCCCGCGGCGTTTTGCGGGAGCGTTCATCGAAAAACCTTGACATCCCGACAGGCGAAGTCGAGCTCGAAGTGAGCGAGATGCGCGTCCTTGCGAAATCCGAGACTCCGCCGTTCGAGATTTCTGAGAGCTCAGACGTCAACGACGCGCTGCGTCTCAAGTACCGCTACCTCGACCTGCGCAGGCCGGATATGCAGAGGTTTATAGCGCTCCGGCACAGAGCGGTCAAGGTCACGCGAGACTATTTTGACGAAAACGGCTTTTTCGAGATCGAAACTCCGATGCTGACAAAGTCTACGCCTGAAGGCGCGCGCGACTACCTTGTGCCAAGCCGCGTGCACCCGGGCACATTTTACGCTCTGCCGCAGTCCCCGCAGCAGTATAAGCAACTGCTGATGCTCGCCGGGTTTGACAAGTATATGCAAATAGTCCGCTGCTTCCGCGATGAGGATCTGCGGGCCGACCGGCAGCCTGAGTTCACGCAGATCGACCTCGAAATGTCATTCGCCGACGTAGATGACATCATCGCAGTCAACGAAGAGTTCCTGAAAAGGCTCTTTAATGATGTGATAGGCGTCGAAGTCGAGACGCCCATCAGGCGCATTACGTACCGTGACGCGATGGATCGCTTCGGTTCGGACAAGCCGGACCTTAGATTCGGGCTCGAGCTTCGCGATATCAGCGATATAGTAGGCAGTTGCGGGTTCAAAGTGTTTTCGGAGCCAGTCGAGCAGGGCGGGAGCGTTCGGATGATATATGTTCCCGGCGGCGGCGACATGCCGCGCAAGCAGATAGATTCGTTAGTCGAGTTCGTCAAGACGTATGGCGCCAAAGGCCTGGCATGGACAAAGCTTGCCGGCGATGGCAGCGTCTCATCTTCTTTTTCGAAATTCCTGACCGAAGAAGAAAGCAGCGCGATACTAGTCCGCGCGGGAGCGCAGCCCGGGGGGTTGATTCTAATAGTAGCAGACGCGAAGGACGACGTCGTCTTTGCATCCCTGGGCGCGCTGCGCTGCGAGTGCGCCAGGCGGCTCGGCTTGATTGACGAAGGCCTTTACGAGTTCGTTTGGATAACGGAGTTCCCCATGTTCGAGTTCTCCGAGGAGGAAAACCGTTATGTCGCAAAACACCACCCCTTCACTGCCCCGATGGATGAGGACGCCGGAATTCTCGAGACCGATAAGGCAGGTTGCCGCGCCAAAGCTTATGACATCGTGCTCAACGGCACAGAGATAGGCGGCGGCTCGATACGCATAAACACACCTGAAATGCAAGAGCGAATGTTCCGTGCGCTGGGATTCACGGACGAGGACGCGGCAGAACGGTTCGGGCACTTGATAACTGCATTCAAGTACGGAGCTCCGCCTCACGGCGGTTTGGCCTACGGCCTGGACAGGCTGATAATGCACCTCGCGGGTCTTGGGACTATTCGCGACGTCATCGCCTTCCCCAAAGTGCAAAACGCGTCCGAGCTTATGACCGGCTGCCCTGACACAGTCGACGAGGCGCAACTGCGGGAGCTGGGGATAAGGCCGGATGGGAAATAATTCTTGAAAAAAGTATTGTAATTAAGTACTGACTGTGGTAAATTACGTTTCGGTGGTTGCGCAAGCAGCCGCCGAAAACACCACTCCGGTCAGCGATGAAACACGGATGGCACGGATGGTAATATACAGGGGTATAGCTCAGTTGGTAGAGCGGCGGTCTCCAAAACCGTAGGCCGAGGGTTCAAGTCCTTCTGCCCCTGCCAAGCATGGAAATAAATAGGGCAAGCGATAAAGCAACGATTTGGTGCGGGCCGGATGGTTGCTTTATGCGTAGAACACCGTGGATACTCCCGCGAGGCTGATGTTTAGTTAATATATGGTTAAGGAAGTGGCGGCATTGATATTCAAAATGCTTTCTATCTCTTATGGTTGGTTCGAAGTGGATTTCAACAGACAGTTCATACTCACTAATTCCCATTATCTATCATGTGATGCACCGGCTTTATTATTGGAATCATTATGTAATCTGATGGAAAATATAACAACTGAAGAATGGCTTTGTTGGCAAGATGAGCCGGGTGCTAAAATATTAAAGTTAGAACGAGAGGATGAGCAACTCGTTGTAGAAATATATAACACTGACAAAGCCTCTTTTGATTTGGCTTACAGCGGGACGAACCTTGGCGAATATATCACAGAATGTTTATATAAAACAAAAGATAGTCTGACGAAAATAGTGGAGAGTATTTATATGGAATTTGAATTATATGAATACGGAATTGGTAGAAAGCGTTATGATAAGAATTGGGGAGAGTTTCCACGCCAATATTATCGTCTAAGAAAGATTTTAAGAGGGAAATAAAAAAAAGCGGGGTTGGGCGGTAGCCCAACGAGCAAAAAGTCTGTTTCGATATTGCAAAACAGACTTTTTTAGGGTATACTAAGACACAGAAGGAGTTGAGCCTGATGGAAGAAATGATATTGAACGTCAATACATTGCCGGAACCGCTTTACCGCCGTTTCCGCAGTGACAGAGTACGGGTACACGAAGAAAATGGGGTGGTCGT
>WRJQ01000002.1 GCA_009778485.1 Oscillospiraceae bacterium | reverse complement strand
CCTAGGAGCCTTGGACAAAACTCCCGCCATCATCTAGAGTCGGCGCAGCCGGCTTTGCACCGCCTCTTTCCGCCTGTTTTGCGCGTTTTTCGGTTAAATACAGCAAGTATTCGCCCTCGCTGAACTTGTTCAGCGTAAACCCTGCAAAACAGGCGAAAACAATCGGCACTTATCTAATGACGCGACTCTTGTCCAAGGCTCCTATAAAAAGCGCATCCGTGGAACACTTCACTGTCCCACAGATGCGCTTTACGCTTCATCTGTTGCCGTATCGTTACGGCCCAGCCCCACAAACCGCCGGATGGCCGGGCTGCCTCGTTGGCCGCTCCATAACCGTCGGTTTATCGCCTGCTCAGTTCGAATCCTTTGCTGATTGCATCGAATTGATGCCCATCCCCGATTGCCGGATTCTACCATAAGGCAGAGCTTTTGTAAAGAGTTAATTTTCGCTTTCGGGTACCCTCAGTACGCGCAAAGAGTTGACAACAGCAAGCAAAGCGACGCCAACATCGGCAAATACAGCCATCCAGATAGCGGCAATCCCAAGCGCGCCGAGCAGCAGCACAGCCCCCTTGACGCTGAGCGCTAAGACGATGTTCTGCCAGACAATACGTTTCGTCTTGCGCGAAATCGCGATTGCGCCCGGCAACTTGCCCGGTTCATCAGTCATCAGGACTACGTCCGCTGCCTCAATCGCGGCGTCTGAAGCGATGCCTCCCATCGAGATCCCCACGTCGGCCCTTGCGAGGACCGGAGCGTCGTTGATGCCATCGCCGACGAAGGCAAGCTTTCGTTTAGGCAGGCGGGCATCCGCGCGCCTGCCGGGTCTGCGCTTGGAACGTGTGCGTTTGCTCGCTTTCCGGTCTTCCGCCCCGGTACTATGGTTTTGTTGCGCGACGCGCTCGCCGAGCAGGCTTTCCAGAACTGCAACCTTCTGGTCAGGGAGCAGCTCCGAGTATACCGCATCAATACCAAGCTGTGCTGCCACGGCGTCAGCCGATTTTTTGTTGTCGCCCGTGAGCATAACCAGTTGGCTGACTCCTGCCGCCCTCAGTCGCTTCATTGCAGAGGCGGAATCTTCCTTGATTATATCGGAAATAACGATAGCGCCTGCGTATCGGCCGTCGACAGCGATATGCGCGGTTGTGCCGTTTATCTCATGCAACAAGTCGCCGGGCTGCGATGGGAGACCTACCGCTCCCGCACAAGCATGCGGTGTGATTGCAACGCGTTCGCGTTCTAAAAGCCTCGCGTTGCCGACAAGCACCCTCCTGCCTCCGACGTCCGCAATCGTGCCAAACCCGGCAATCTCCTCAAAGCTCCCGAGGTCTGCCAAACCCATACTCCCAGGGCACGCTTCACGGATGGAGTTCGCTATTGGATGGGTCGAATGCGTCTCAGCTAGCGCGGCGAGCCTGAGCAGCTCCTCCTGTGCGTATCCATCCGCAGTGAGTATCTGCGTGACTTTGAATACACCCTTGGTGAGCGTGCCCGTCTTATCAAAAACCATTGTGTCAACTGCGCCCAACGCCTCCAGGTAGTTGCTCCCCTTCACCAGCACACCGATGCGCGAAGCGGCGCCAATGCCACCGAAGAAGCCCAGCGGTATGGATAACACAAGAGCGCAGGGGCACGATATCATTAGAAAGACCAGCGCGCGGTAAATCCACGCATCAAAAGGCTGCGAGAGTATTAGAGGCGGGATCAGAGCGATGAGCACAGCCGCCCCCACCACAGCCGGCGTATAATAGCGCGCGAAAACTGTGATGAAGTTCTCCGTCGGCGCCTTCTTCTCGCCGGCAGTTTGCATCATTTCGAGAACCCTTGACACGGTCGACTGACCATATTCTCTCGAGACCTTGATTTTTAGCAGCCCGTTTACGTTGACAAAACCGGCTAGTACCTCTAAGCCAACGGAGGCCTCCCTGGGTACAGGTTCGCCCGTAAGGGCGGAAGTATCGACCATTGAAGAGCCTTCTTCAACCACACCGTCGAGCGGAATCTTCTCGCCCGGCCTGACGAGTATTAAGTCCCCTACGCATACAGACGATGGGTCAACGGCTGCGGCCTCATCGCCCGTGAGCAGGTTCGCCGTGTCGGGGCGGATATCCATAAGCGCAGAGATTGAGCGGCGCGAGCGGCCTACGGCGAGATCCTGCAGGAGCTCACCAACCTGGTAGAAGAGCATCACAGCTACGCCTTCGTCGAAGTACCCGATGGCGAAAGCCCCAATCGTCGCGACGCTGACGAGGATGCTCTCGTCGAACACCTTGCCTTTAGCAATGTCGCGCCCCGCGCTGAGCAGCACCGGACCGCCTGCAATTAAGTAGCTCAAAGCGTAGATGGGTATAGTCGCATATACTGTGATGCCATAACGCGACATAATCAGCGCCGCAGCGAGAATCGCTACCGATGCCGCCAGTCTGATTATTGTAGCCTTCGTTTCAGACATACCTGCGCTTCCCCCTATACCGGTTCCGACGCGTGTTCCAGCGCGTTTTGGAACAACACGCCGACATGCTCGTCGTCAAGCGAGTAGTAGACGACCTTTCCCTCGCGGCGGTACTTGATCAGCTCGCTCTGTCTGAGGACTTTCAAATGATGGGATATAGACGGTTGTGTCATACCCATGAGCGCCGCGATGTCGCAGACGCACATCTCGGCGATGAGAAGCGCGTTGACTATCTTCAGACGCGTCGGGTCGTTCATAACCTTGAACATTTCCGCCATCCGCCGCAAGTGCTTCTGCTCCGTCAGACCGGCGCGCACCTTGTTAAGCACGTCCTCGTGAATGACAGTCACGGCACACAGTTCGGGATTCGTTTTATCAACAACCATTTGACACCCGGCTCCAAGGCTCAATAGTGTTGGCGAGCCTCGCGCGCACCGGGGATTCACCTCCGTGCTTCGCGGTATCAGCCGCGAAGAGAATTAAACATATAAGCAACTGTTTATATGATAACGCGCTTCTCCCTGCTTGTCAAGTGTTTTTTATATTCAGGTCCACTCTCAGGACCGGTGAGGAAGACGTTTATTCTGCTTCCGCAAGCGTAGGCATGGACGCCGGAGCGCGCGAATTGGCGCATGGATGCGCCACTGAGCGATAAGGAAGCAGAAAAACGTCTTTTGAGCGCAAGGTCCTGAACAGTTCGAACTGCTGAAAATATGCCGCCCGGAAAAATATTGCCATACTGCCGCCGAATGTGCTATACTCCCGGATAGATTAGGACGTAAGGGGATTTTAAGTATGCCGGATAACAAATATACATTCGATAATGAAGAGTACAGGGACACATACCGCCACACGGCTTCGCATATCCTGGCCCAGGCCGTCAAGCGCCTCTACCCGGAAACCAAGCTTGCCATAGGCCCTGCGATTGCGGATGGGTTCTATTACGACTTCGATTCCGCCGTGCCTTTCACGCAGGACGTCCTTGAAGCTATCGAAACCGGCATGCGTGAGATATGCAAGGAAAAACTGCCGCTCGAACGCTTTGAACTCCCCAGGGAAGAAGCTCTCAAGCTGATGCAGCAGCATGGCGAGCCATACAAGCTGGAACTCATACGCGACCTCCCGGACGACGCTGTAATCAGCTTTTACAAACAGGGCGAGTTCACGGACTTGTGCGCCGGGCCGCACGTAGACTCTACAGGCAGGATCAAGGCCAACGCCATGAAGCTCACAAGCTGCACCGGGGCTTACTGGAGGGGCGACTCAAACAACAAAATGCTCCAGCGTATTTACGGAACCTGCTTCATGAGCAAGGATGACCTGGACTCATACCTGCAGAAGCTCGAAGAAGCGAAGCTGCGCGACCATAGAAAACTCGGCCGCGAACTCGACTTGTTCGCGCTTTACGATGAAGGCCCCGGCTTCCCGTTCTTTTTCCCAAAGGGCATGGTTTTGCGCAACGAACTGCTGTCATTCTGGCGCGAAGAGCACAAGCGGGCCGGGTATGACGAAATCGCGACTCCGCTGATACTCAACGAGGAGCTTTGGCACCGTTCCGGCCACTGGGACCACTACAAAGACAATATGTACTTCACAAAGATTGACGATGCCGATTACTCGATAAAGCCCATGAACTGCCCCGGCGGCATGCTCACGTATAAACGGCGCATGTGGAGTTACCGCGACCTGCCGTCGCGGATGGCGGAGCTCGGCGTCGTCCACAGGCACGAACTTTCCGGAGCGCTCCACGGCTTGATGCGCGTGCGCTGTTTCACGCAGGACGACGCGCACCTGTATATGACGCCGGAGCAAGTCCCGGCAGAGATCACAGGCGTAATCGAGCTTGTCGATAAGATTTATAAAGTGTTCGGCTTCGAGTACCGCGTCGAGCTGTCCACGCGGCCGGAGAGCTTCATGGGCGAGGTCGAGACCTGGGACATGGCGGAGAAGATATTGGAGGACGCCCTTATCGCCAAGGGGATAGACTACAGGATCAACGCCGGCGACGGCGCGTTTTACGGGCCGAAGATCGACTTTCACCTCATGGACTGCCTTGGTAGGTCGTGGCAATGCGCGACGCTGCAACTCGACTTCCAGATGCCTGAGCGTTTTGAGCTGGAGTATACAGGCCCGGACGGGGATAAGCACCGCCCTGTTATGATCCATCGCACTGTCCTGGGTTCGCTCGAGCGCTTTATCGCTATACTGACTGAGCATTACGCGGGAGCTTTCCCGTTATGGCTCGCCCCTGTGCAGGTCGTCGTCATGCCTATCACGGACCGCGCGCAGGACTACGCGCAGTCTGTTGCGGACAGCCTCACGGGCGCGGGGCTTCGCGTCGAGTGCGATTTCCGCAGCGAGAAGATTGGCCATAAGATCCGTGACGCGCAGCTCCATAAAACGCCGTATATGCTTGTGCTCGGGGATAAAGAAACCGAGAGCGGCCTTGTGACGGTTCGCAAGCGCTCTGAAGGCGACGTCGGCGGGGCTTCCCTTGATGATTTCATCGCGATGCTAAAGGAAGAGATTGCTGAGAAGAGATAGTGGCCTGTGGCATCCAGTACCCTAGTAACGTCTCAGCGGATGTTTTGATATGCGCCCTGCAATTGCTATTAAAACTCTATATCGCTCACCCGCCAGGACCCTTTTGACTTTCGTTTTAATGGGCGTCCTGGTGTTTGGTTTATTTACGCAGGCGGCAGAGCACGCGCTTTCAGTCAGGGAGATGGAAGCGGCCGCCGCACGCTATCGCGGCATAGGAACGGCGGAGAGCGAGCCTCCCGGGGGCTTGAACCCGCTGTTTTCTTACACCCCGGGCAATGATAGTTATACCCATAGTTACACGCCGCTCACCCGGGAGCAGATAAACGCTATCTCAGCGCTGCCTTACGTGACATATACCGACGCGAGGCTTATGACTGCCGGAATCTCCGACAAGTACCTGCGCCTCGGCGAGGGCAACAGGGTTCCCGGCTACTCGCAGCGCTGCGTCATCGAGGGGACTCTGGGTGAAGTCAATACCGATGCATCGCTACTTATGCTGGAGGACTGCGCTGTCCTGGCGGGCGACCTTTTCAGGCCTGCCGAGATAGGGCGAGTCAGCATTCGCTACTATCCCGGGGGCGGCTTCGGGGGCGGTGGCTTCGGCGCGGGCGGTCCCGGCTCGGGCGGTCCCGGGGGCGACTCCGGGGGAAGGCAGTCACTGACGTACGACAATGAGTTCATGCGGACCGAATTAGCAGTCGGCGGACGATACGCTTTCGTCGTGCAAGCGGAAAGGCGCAGCTTCAACAGCAGCAAAACAGCCTCGCTGGCCGGCGACCCCGCAGAACCCTGGTGCGGCCTCATAACGCGAGTAGATGGCTTTGCCGGCGATTACCTTGCGGATGACGTATATGAGCCATTGCGAACCTTGATACAGATAATCGAAAACGACCTTCGCAGCTTTGATGTCGTGTACACAACTGATATGGGTTCAATAATGAGTTTTTGCAACGGAGATATGGGTCTGCGCGAGGGGCGCCTGCTTACCCCGGGCGATGATAGCGCGGCCGCTCACGTGTGCGTTGTCAGCGATGATTTCGCGAAAAGCTTTGGCGTAGGCGTGGGGGACTCAATTAATCTGGCGCTCTGCAGCGCGCTGTTCGAGCAGTACTATGGGCTTGGCGCTCTCGCTGTGATCCCACCGCGCTACAGCGCGCCCGGAGAAGCGGCAGATTATGAAATCGTCGGCGTCTATGCCTATACAGGCGAGCGCAACAAACGTGCCCTCGAGCCCAACCATAGCTACTCCACAAACACCATTTTCATCCCCGGTTCGCTCTATGCTGCACAGAGCGGTGGACTCTCCGGCCATTTATTCACACCTGCGGAGTTCAGCTTCGTTATTGCAGACGCTCTGGACATACCCGCATTCATCGCAGAAGCGGAGCCTGCACTGGCAAGCATGGGCCTCTCCCTTGTTTTTAGCGACAACGGATGGCAGAAAATCGCACAGGAGTTTAAGGAGTCCGCGAGGCTGGCAATAATAAAGATCGTTGCTTTCGCGGCTGCTATTGCATTCTCGGCCGGCTTCGCCGCTTACTTGTTCATAATGCGCAAGAAGTCCGAGTTCGCTGTGATGCGCGCGCTCGGCACGACTGTCAGGACGTCTTCCGCCGCCCTGCTGTTTCCGCTCGCGGTGATAACTGCCGGGGCTGCGCTCGCGGGCGTCTGCGCAGGGTGGCTTTACGCTGCCCAGGGTTTAGGTTTCTCGGGCGCAGCTACTGATTCGGGTACCGGAGTCTCTGCCGGAGACGTGGCCGCCGTGGGCGCAGCTACCGCTTCCGGCGCTGCGCGTCCGCTCGCAATAGCGTTCTACTGCGCGGCGAGCGCGCTGCTGGTTACTTTGCTGATAGCGCGCATACTGCTTGCGCGCATCGGAAAGATGGCGCCGCTCGCGCTTCTGCACGGCGGATTGAGTAAAAAGGCGCGGCCCGGCGCCGGGGCTGCGGGGGGAGCAGGTGTGGCGGCTGCCACAGCACGCAGCGCAGCAGGTGACCGCACCAAGCTTCCGCGCAGCCAACTGACCTTCAAACCTACGAAGGCCCACGCCTCCTTTGGCTTCATACTGCGCTACTCTGCGCGGCATATACGACGAGCCGCAAGAAAATCGGCGCTGACCGCGCTGCTCGCAGCCGTACTGTTCGCCGTGACAGGCCAAATCACTATCATGCGCCGCTCATATGACGACTTGATCGAGAACACCGTCATAACGGCTAGTTTCGTAGGGGGCGCGAGGCTTAGCATACTGCCAATGCTAATGGAGTCCGGATATGTGCGCGACCCATATTACAATGTAACCACAAGCGTCGATCTCAACAGCATCGCCTCAGAGATGATTGTCACGAACAACATCTCCCGCTTCGCTGAAGAAGAGGTCGCAGTCACCTATGCCGACGGCTTTGACAGCTCCTGCTTCGACGAGCTTGACGGCGTCGCGGTAATAGGCAAAGACCTGGCTGAGCTACTGGGGCTTGCGCCGGGCGACTACGTAAGGATAACTCCTATGGGGCTCGAAGCGCGTTCTACCGCATACACGATTAACACATATACGATGATGTACGCCGCCTACCCCGAGGTCGACTGGACAGACCGTGCTCTGGCCGACATAGCAAGGTCGGTCGAGCGTCAGGCGGACAGGTTTTTCGTAGCCGGGGTCGCTACCTCGCCGTCAGGCAGGTTCGACGGCAGCGCTTTTACTCCCGGCAAGCTGGACACAGCAGCGCTCGTCCCGGCGCAGAGCCTGCTCAACGCGGCTGAGTACACGCTCAACGACAATATGCTGACCGAGGAGTTCCGGGAGTTCAGCAAACTGGGCGTCAGGGGGATCTCAGCGGGGAGGGTTTCGCTCATCATGGACACGAGCAAACTGGAAAACCTCATCAACACGCGAAACCTCCTTGAGACCCTCGAGCCTATTGTGACTGCTGCAGCAATTTGCCTGGGCGTGTTCTTCTGCTGCCTGTCCGTATTATCCTCATCAAAGGAAGCCGCGACGATGCGGGCTCTCGGTACTGCGCGCGCTGCGACAGGGGCGCTCTTATCCCTGGAATACGCTTTCTTATGCGCCGCCGGGCTGCTGGTTACTGGTTGCGTCTTTGCGGCTATTGGCGGGAGGGCGGCGTCTGCGGCGCCGAGAGGTTTTTACCTGTACCCCGCAGTATACTTTACCGCAGTCGCGGTTTCGGCCGTCGTATGCTCGCTTGCGATAATCAGGCGCGACACGCTGGGTCTCCTTCGCGCAAGGGAGTAGGAGCTGCGCGGCATGGTTTCCCGGTATGTTTTTTGTTCTTGTAATTCGGCGCAATAAGTGCGATAATGACGGCGGTTCAGCAGATCGCTCTTTGCGAGCGAAAGAAAGGTAAAGAAACTTATGAACGCATTCTCAATTCTGATCGACACGAACGCCGACCTGCCGGAAGGATATATCGAAGAACACGACCTTAGCGTAATACCCGTACCGTTCAACCTTGACGGGACGCAGCACAGCGAGGGGAATTTTCAAAAGATCACGGCCAAAGAGTTCTATGACGCCCTGCGCAACGGCGGAGTCGCCGGGACCGCCCTAATCAACCCGGAATCATACGTGGACGTTTTTAAGAGCTACGCGGAAAAGAAAGAACCGCTGCTGCTACTGACGCTTAGCAGCGGCCTGTCCGGAACATATCAGAACTCCGTCATCGCCCTCGACGACGTCCGCGGCGACTACCCGGATTGCGAAATCCGCATAGTGGACTGCTCGACTGCCGCAGGCGGTTCCGGGCTTGTTACCGTGCTGGCAGTAAAGAAGCGCGGCGAAGGCGTGCCGCTCGACGAAGCCGCAGACTGGCTGGAAGAGAAGAAACAGAGCTGCCTTTCGCTCTTCACGGTCAACGACCTGATGTACCTGTACAGAGGCGGCAGGCTGAGTAAACTCTCCGCCATAGCCGGTTCGATTATCGGCGTGAAGCCGCTTTTGAACGTCGCTCCGGACGGAACGCTCAAGCTGAAGGACAAAGTGCGCGGTCGCAAGGGGGCTATCAAGGAGCTCGTGGGTCAGATGATGCGCAGCCTGAACCCGGGGCAAAGTCTCGATACGGTGCTGATAAGCCATACGGACTGCCTTGAGGACGCGGAGGCTCTGGCCGAAATCGTCCGCTCGTCAGTCGAGGTTCGCGAGCTTCACATCTTGATGATGGGCCCGGTAATCGGCGCTCACGTCGGCCCCGGCACGCTTGCGCTGTTCTTTGAGGCGGATATGACACGCAGCGAGTACGACGCGAAGTTCTACAAGGACTAAAATTATTTTTTTGGAGGAAAATATGAGAAACAGGAAATTTACAGCGATCATCCTTGCCCTTGCGATTGTACTGTGCCTTGGTCTTGGCGCGTGCAATAAAGACGAACCCAAGACCGGCGACCCTAGCGGAAGCGATTCACCGTCGGCAAGCGCAACCAGCAGCGCAAGCGATTCAGGCGGAGCGCTGAGCCCGGAAGAACTCGCCAACCACGAAATCTACAAGCATCTTGGCGATAACGCGCTTATGGGCGTAACGCCTCCCTTCCTCAAGGACCGCTCAGCCCAGAACAAGGCGCTGCCGGTAGATCAAAAAAGCGACGTGCACGTCGGTTGGTCGAACGCCGCAATGGTCAGCGCGTGGTTTGCCGGGATATTCCAGGGCGCGGAAATGTATGCCGAGCAGTATGGCTACAAGCTTACCTTCACCGACGCAATTGCCTGGGATGTCGCGAAGCAGACCGCAGACGTGGAGAACATGATCACCATGGGGATCGACATACTGGTAATCGACCCTGTCGATATCCAGGCGCAGTCGATTGACGTAGCAAAGGCCATTGCAGCGGGAATACCCGTTATCGGCCTCTACCCGATGCCTGACGACGTGCCTGTGATCACGGCAGTAACTGCGGACTATTATGAAGTATCCTATCAGGCGGGCCTGAACGCCGCCAAGCTGTGGAACGAGACGATCGACTCTGTTTTCATAGTCGGGCAGACCGGCCATCCGATAGCGGATACGCGTACATGCGGCTTCCTGGCCGGATGGGTCTATGGCAAACAAGTGGTAAACGGTACTGCGAAACCTTATCGCGAGGACGCCATGCTCATAGGTTTCAATGCGTTTAAGTCGCTGGTGGGAAGCGGCAAAGTTGAGTTGCCGGAGTATGGGCTCAACGTCCTAGGCATGGCAAACGGCTACTTTGACGACGTTGGCGGCCAAGCCGCAGCCGAGGATCTACTGACTGCCCACCCGGATGTCCAAATGGTGTTCGGATGCAATGACCATCAATGCGCCGGCGCAATCAAAGTGCTCGAGCAAAGAGGCATGCTTGCGAATGTCAAGGTCGTAACAGGATGCGACGCAGATATGGACATGCTCGCGCTCGTCCGCGATGGCAAGCTCGAGTCGACCGGCTACAACAATCCTATCGCGATTACGAAAGCCGTTTTCGAACTGATCCACGCGATATTCGAAGAAGGCTATGACGCGAACAACATGCCTACGAAGACGCCGCTCTATTACGAGCTGTTCACGAAAGCGAACTATATGAACGTCTGGGAAGACGGAACAGAGTACGGCAAAGTGTTCGACACCAAGTTCAAAACAATAGACGAGCTCAACGCTGCCTCTAAGTAGCGGTCGGTTACAGCGCTAAATCAGCGCTGCGGAGTTTTATGGAACAGCACCGCCTCAGCATGACAAACATCACAAAGCGCTTCGGCGGAGTTACTGCGCTTGGCGACGTTTCGCTTCACGTGAAGCGGGGCGAGATACATGCGCTAGTCGGCGAGAACGGCGCGGGCAAGTCTACGCTAATGAAAATACTTGCCGGCGCCCATCTGCCGGATGCCGGGCAAATCTTTATCGACGATGAACAAGCGCATATGAGGAACCCCAAGGACGGCATCGATAGGGGCGTTTCCGTCATATATCAGGAGTTTGCCCTGATGCCGGAAGTCACGGTTGCCGAGAATGTGTTCATCGACAAGCTGAATGAGTCAAAGAGGAAACTCATCAGTTGGAAGAAGCTTTATGTAGATACTCAGGAAATACTGGACCGCCTCGGCTTCGGAGTAGTTTCGCCGAGGTCTAAAGTCAAGGATATCTCCATAGCGCATTGCCAGATCGTAGAGATTTGCAAGGCTCTGTCACGCAACTGCAAAATCCTCGTCCTCGACGAGCCGACAGCTATGCTCTCAACTTTTGAGACGCAGCAGTTGTTCGAGTTGTTGAAGAAACTCAGGGATGAGGGCGTTTCTGTTATCTACATCTCGCACAGGATGAACGAGGTTTTCTCGATCAGCGACAGGATTTCCGTGCTCAGGGACGGGCATAACGTGAGCACTGTCAACACAGGCGACGTCACAGAAAGCGAAGTCGTCAGCATGATGATTGGCAGGGACCTGGCAAGCTACTTCCCTGAGCGCGAGCGCCGCATCGGAGATGTAGTTTTCGAAGTCAGGAACCTAAGCAGTGGGAAAGTAGTAAATGACGTCAGTTTCAATGTCAGGGCCGGTGAGGTTTTCGGCCTATCCGGCCTTGTCGGCGCGGGCAGGACAGAGACTCTCATGGCAATACTGGGCGAGCTGAAGCGTGATAGCGGAAAAATCTACATCGACGGTAAGGAAACGAAAATCCGTTCGACCATAGACGCGCGAAAAGCGGGCGTCTCCCTGCTGCCGGAGGATCGAAAAGCTCAGGGTGTTTTTCTTGACCTGCCTATCCTGCACAACATGACGGTCACTTGCTTGAACAAAGTATCAGCGAAGGCCGGCATAATCAAGGCCAGGAGGGAACGCAAGTTCGGCAGCGACCTCGTAGAGAAACTGCAGATAAAAATCGGAGCGTTGACGAACCCCTGCTCCAGCCTGTCGGGAGGCAATCAGCAGAAGGTATCGATATCAAAGATGCTCGGCGCCGATAGCAAGATCCTTTTCTTCGATGAGCCGACCCGGGGCGTCGATGTCGGCGCAAAGATAGAAATCTACAAGATTATCAACGAGCTCGTGGCTGAAGGCTACGGGGTCGTAATGGTCTCGTCGGAAATGCCTGAAATTATTGGCATGTGCGACCGTGTCGCCGTTATCCGCAACGGCCGTATAACAGGCGAACTGGGCAAAGACGAGCTGACTGAGCAAAACCTTATCAAATATTCCATGGAAGTATAGAGCACTGCAGTCGACTAGAGGTATGAATGGGTATGGATCAAAAGGTATCGAAAAATCCAATTGATAAAAAAAGATTGCTGAAAGATAACAGCGCTTACTTGATTATTGTCGGCCTGGTTATCGTATCAAGCATATTATCGCCTGTGTTCTTCTCAAAACAGAACATTATGAACATCTTCCGGCAGCAGTCGCCGGCGATGCTGCTGGCTATCGGAGCCATGCTCGTTATCATAACCTCAGGCATTGATTTGTCGACAGGCGCAATCTTGGCGATAAGCAACGTGTGCGTAGCCTACTTTATCACAAGCTTGAACTTCTTCTCGCCATCCGGCGTTCTCCTGTCGATCATAGTCGGCATCGCGGTTGGAGCTGTGGTCGGCTGCGTAAACGGCGCGATCGTCGCCTGGCTGAGAATGCCGCCTTTCATCGTAACCCTCGCCATGACTACTATCGTACGCGGCATCGCTTACGTTATTACATACGGGTCGCCGATCCGCCTTCCTGTAGACCCGGTTGCGCATAAGGGCGGGCACGCTTTCTTCTACTTCGGCCAAAACGGGGACCCTCTGCTTGGCGTCCCGTACACCGCATGGATCGTCATAGTCTTCATCATATTCTTTTGGTTCCTGATGAGGTATACGACCTTCGGGAGAATACTTGTCGCGACCGGCAGCAATTCTGATGCAGCGCGGCTCGCCGGGATTAACGTTAAGAAGTACATTTTCTCCGCCTATACTATCAGCGGTTTCCTTGCCGGGGTCGCTGGAGTGCTCATAACCGCCCGGGCCGGCATCGCAACCCCGGGCGTCGGCAGCGGGTTCGAGCTGAACGCTATTGCGGCGGTCGTAATTGGCGGGGCTTCTCTCGCCGGGGGTAAGGGCACGATCGGCAAAACCATTGTCGGCGTGTTCATTATCGCCCTGATCAGCAATATTATGACGCTGACCGGCGTCCCTCCCTACCCGCAGCAAATCATCCAGGGCATAATAATCATCGTCGCAGTCCTGCTCAACGCCGGAAAAGAGAAATAAAGATTTTAAAAAGGGCGGGGTTCGACATTGAGTTCGAACCCCGCCCTTTTTAATTCTACCGGCTACTTTCCTTCGCGCTCTCTCAGGGCGTCTTTCCTCGACAGGTTGATGCGCCCGCGGTCGTCAATCTCCATGACCTTCACCCAGGTCATGTCGCCCTCGTTCAGGACGTCCTCGACCTTCTCGACGCGGCGGTTCTCCAGCTTGGAGATGTGGACCATGCCGTCCTTGCCGGGAGCAAGCTCTACGAACGCCCCGATTGGGATAACCCTGACGACCTTCCCGTAGTAAAGCGCGCCGATCTCAGGCTCGAAGATAATATCGTCGATCATCTTCCTGGCTGCGCGGCACGCCTCTATGTCCGTGGAAGCGATATAGATGCTTCCGTCGTCTTCTATATCCACCCTTGCGCCGGTTTCGGCGCATATTTTCTGTATAACCTTGCCGCCGCTCCCGATGACTTCCCTTATCTTGTCCGGGTGGATCTTCATCATGATCATCTTCGGCGCTGTAGGAGCAAGCTCGGAGCGCGGCTTGTCGATTACAGGCAGCATGACCTGGTCAAGGATCTCGAGGCGAGCTTCCTGCGTGATCTTGAAAGCGGACTCTATGACAGGCATAATCAGCCCGTCGTTCTTCAGGTCCATTTGAATAGCAGTAATGCCCTTTTTCGTCCCGCCGACTTTGAAATCCATCTCGCCATGGAAGTCCTCGACGCCCTGGATGTCTACGAATGTAGTCCAGTCGTCTCCGTCGGAGATGAGCCCGCACGAGATGCCCGCGACAGGCGCCGATATCGGCACGCCCGCGTCCATCAGGGCGAGCGTCGAACCGCAGATGGAGCCTTGAGAGGTCGAGCCGTTCGAGGACAGGACTTCCGACACGACACGGATCGTGTACGGGAACTCATCCAGGCTCGGCAGCACCGGTTCGAGAGCTTTTTCGGCAAGCGCGCCATGCCCGTACTCGCGCCGCGACGTCGAGCGGGAGCCTCTGGCCTCGCCGACCGAGAACGACGGGAAGTTGTAGTGGTGCATATACCGCTTGGACTCTTCCTCGTATATCGTATCAAGCTTCTGCGCTGCGGAAATCGTGCTGAGCGTAGCTACCGACAGCACTTGGGTCTGGCCCCTGGTGAAAAGGCCCGATCCGTGTACGCGGGGCAGCAGCGCGACTTCGGCGGCCATCGGGCGTATCTCGTCCATGGCCCTTCCATCCACGCGCTTTCCTTCAAGCAGCCAGGCCTTTACGACCTTTTTTTGAATCCTGTAGGTTATTTCCTCAAGCTGCGCGTTGATTTCCGGATATTCTTCGCCAAAGTCCTGCAGCAGCTTTTCGACAACCGCGTTATACCGTTCCTCACGGACGTTCTTATCGTCCGTATCCATTGAATAAGCCACTTCGCTGAGGTACTTCTCTACGATTTTCGCGAAGAGTTCCTCGTTGAAAGTGGCTTTTGAATACTCGAACTTTGGTTTTCCTATCTCTGCTACCATTTGGTTTATAAGCGAGATCACCGGCTGTATCGCTGCGTGGGCTTGTTTGATGCCCTCGAGCATCACATCGTCGGGGATCTCATTTGCCGCGGCTTCTATCATCACGACTTTGCCTGCGGTCGAGGCGATGGTGCAGTACATCTGCGAAACCGCGCGCTCTGCTGAGGTCGGGTTGATGATGTAGCTGCCTTCATGGTACCCGAGCGACACGCCTGCGATCGGGCCGTCAAACGGAATGTCGGATATCGAGACTGCGGCGGATGCGCCGATCATGGCGGCTATTTCCGGCGAGCAGTCGTGGTCGACTGACATGATCGTGCATGTCAGCACTACGTCGTTGCGCAGGTCTGACGGGAACAGCGGGCGCATTGGCCTGTCAATCATCCGCCCTGCGAGCACTGCGCGCTCCGACGGCCTGCCTTCGCGGCGCAGGAAGCCTCCGGGTATACGCCCGACGGCGTATAGCTTTTCTTCAAAGTCTACCGACAGCGGGAAAAAGTCGATGCCGTCGCGCGGCCTTGGCGAGGCTGTCGCGGCGACCAGCACGACTGTTTCGCCGTATCTCACCAGTACTGCGGCGTTCGCCAGTTCCGCCAGTTTCCCTGTTTCCAGCGTCAGTTGGCGTCCTGCCAGGTCGATTGTGTACTTTCTTTCATTGGTGAACTCTCTTTTGTGGATTATCATTTCTTCTCCATCCTACCTTCTTATTCCAAGCTTGGCGATGCATGCCCTGTAGCGCTCGATGTCTTTTTTCGCGAGGTAATCGAGCTGGCTGCGGCGGCGGCCGACCATCTTAAGCAGGCCAAGCTCGCTGTGTTTGTCCTTCTTGTGGACTTTCAGGTGCTCCGTAAGCTGCTTGATGCGCTCCGTGAGGATCGCGATCTGTACTTCCGGGGATCCGGTGTCCGTCTCGTGGGTGCGGTTGTCTTCGATGACTGCGTTTTTCTGTTCTTTGGTAATCATTTTTTTGTCCTTTCTTTTCTTTGAATCTTCATCCGCTCTGCCTGCCTCGGCGGACAGCTCAAATCAAACTCCCGATGGCCTGGTATCAGGCGGAAAAGATACCGGGGTACCCCCCGGCTTTGCCCTGAAACTAAGCGCATGGATGATTCGTACGCCGCTAAGTCTAACATAGTTGCGGTTGTTTGTAAAGCGTTTGTTTTTAGTGCGAATTTACGAGTGCGCAATTATAACTACCAGTGCGTAGATCAGCATTGCGCTGAGGCCTAATCCAAGCAGGAGCAGGCTTACGGAGAATCCCGAGCGCGCGACCTGCTCCGGCGCCTGTCTGCCGGCTTCGCGGCGGACGAAGCTGTAATACTTTCCGAAGAATCTGCCGGGGAACTTGCTGCGTTTGAAAGGCCGCAGCAGGGTCTTTTTCAGCGCGGAAACCAGTGCATCGAGCAGTACCTCCGCAACACGGGCGAAGAACGCGCCCAGGGCAATCGCAGAAGGTATAATAAACCTGTCCATCAGGCTCTCCGCGATCCGGCTAACAAATGCGCCGATGGAAGTAAATGCCGCAATAACGGGCCTGTATACGGCGTCCTCAAGGTCAGGGAGCTTAAATGCGGGCATAATGAATCTCGAAGCGCCGTCTGCGTCCTTTTTCATCAGGAGCTTCCTTATCAGCAGGAAGTACATGGCGCACCCTATGATGAGAGAGTATGCCGCGCCGCTGAGATTGCCCGGGTCGAAGTAGGCGACGGAATGCTCCGGAGGGTGTCCGTGCATGAACCCTTCAGCGGCTCCGGCTATCGCATCCGGCAGCGCGTGGACGACGCCTGATGCAAGGATGATAACGGCAGGCACAATCAGCGCCGCAGCAGTCGCGGGTTTCATACGTTTTGCTCCGTCATACTCCGGGCCGGCGCTAAAAAGCGCAGTCGCGAGTTTCGACATATATGCTACGGTCATGCCGCCCGCGATAATGAATAGGATTTCCGCTGCTTGCAGTATACCGTGCGCGGCCTGCCCCTGCGGAAGCGTATGAATGCCTTCGAGTATGCTCTCGTGCAGCAGCGTCTTGCTGATATAGCCGCTGAAGAGCGGCAAGCCCGCTATCCCTGCCGCTGCAGTCAGGAACGTTGCGGCGAAGACCGGCTTCCCCCGGGCAAAACCGCGTATATCGTTGAGGTCGACGGAATGCTTGCCTTTGTACACAACTCCTGCAACTATGAAGAGGACGATTTTAAAAAGCGAGTGGTTGACCATGTGGAGTATCGTGCCGCGTACTGCCAAACCCCCATGCTCTGCAAGTATGTTTTGCATTGCGATGCCGGTTGTGATAAAGCCTATCTGCGAAACGGATGAACAGGCGAGCAGCTTTTTCATGTCGACGGAAAAAAGAGCAGTCGCCGCGCCTATGAGCATCGTGGCTACTCCGATTATTAACAGAGCTATTCCCCAATCAGCATCCGCGCGGAACACTTCGCAGCTTATGAGGATAACGCCGAAGACCCCGCACTTAGTCAGAATACCTGACAGTAGCGCGCTTGCGGGCGCCGGGGCGGCCGGGTGCGCCTTTGGGAGCCAGAAATGCAGCGGGAAAATGCCGGCCTTTGCTCCAAAGCCCGTAATCACAAGCGCTCCGGCGACGTAGAGCCCCGGCTTGCCCGCGACTGCGGCGCAGGCGTCTTTCAGCCGGGCTATCTCCAGCGTGCCGGCCAGGCTGTTCAGCATGAACAGCCCCATGAGCGTCGCCATGCCGCCTATCAGCGAAACCGCAAGGTATGTTTCTGCGGCTCGCAGCGCCTTGGGGGTTTTCTCATGCGCAACCATCGGGTAAGAGGCTATCGACATTATTTCAAAGAATATGAACATCGTCAGCAAGTCTGCCGAGAGGAATACGCAGACTGTGGAGGCTAGAGTAAGCGCCGAGAATAGGTGATAGCGTCTTGTTCCGCCCGCTCGCCCGAAATAGTCCGCAGAGAACACCGTCGACAGCGTCCAAAGGAGTACTGTCAGGCTGATGTACAGTATGCGGAATCCGTCGACTTGAAAATGCAGGCTCGTTACCATCACCTCACCTCTCTTTCAGAACCATGCGTTGACTATGCCCTCGAAGAATGAAACCAGGTGCTTGGGGATGACCCCTGCCAGTATGGCCAGGGCGGCCAGGACGATTAGCGGCGCGAGCATTAGCGCTCCGGCCTTGCGGTCGCCGGTGAAGGACACCTCTCCCTCGCCGGGGAATGACTCATTTCCCTCTCCGGGGAAGAAGCCTGATATGGATATCGGGAGCAGATACCCTGCAGTCAATAGCGCACTGAGCACGATAATCGCAGGCCCGAGCCAGGAAAACACGCCGATATCCGCTGACAGCGACCCGACCGCAATGTTCCATTTGCTCAGAAATCCGGCCGTAGGGGGCAGCCCTATAAGCGTTATGGCAGCCAATGTGAAGCACCACAGCGCAACCGGCATCTTTCTTCCAACGCCGCGCAGATCCGCTACTGCCGTTTTCCCGGTGACGAAGCTAAGCGCGCCGGCCGCGAGGAACAGGGCGTCTTTAGCTATGCTGTGCGTTACTATGTGCAAAAGCCCGCCCAGCGCGCCTCCGGCAGTCAGAGTGAAGAGGCCGAAAAGCACATAGCTGACCTGGCTGATCGAAGAATAGGCCAGCCGCTTTTTTAGCAGCGGTTCCTTGTACGCGAGCATGGACCCCATGAATATGCTTATCAGCGCGAGGATCAATAGAGTCGTCTGCACCCATGTTCCCCGCAGGAACTCCGGGCCGACCAGGTAAAATACAAAGCGTATAATGCAAAGGACGCCCGCTTTCGTGATTACACCCGAGAGTATCGCGCTTGCGGGGGAGGGCGCGACCGGGTGAGCTGAAGGCAGCCAGCCATGCAGCGGGAACATTCCCGCTTTCGCGCCAAGGCCGACCACAGCCAGCATCGACGCAATGAGCATGGCGTTCTCGTTACCTGCAAGCCTCCCTAAATCGAGCACGCCCCCCGACGTGAACTCCAGAGAGACTCCATAGTTATATACGAAAAAGAGCCCGACGAGCGCCAGCGACGAACCGGCAATCGAGTAAAACAGGTACTTGAACGACGCTGCCACAGCCTCCTTCGTCATCGTGTGCATAACGAGCGGCACAGAAAGCAGTGTCAATGCTTCGAAAAACAGATAGAGAGTGATCATGTTCCCGGCAAGCCCCATACCATTTAGCATACCGAGCGTGATGAGGAAAAACGAGTTGAAGCGGCCCGGGTCGCTCTCGTGTTCCATATACTTTTGCGAGAAGAGCCCGGCAGCCAGGTACATAACGGCTGCGAGCGCGCAGAAAAACCCTCCCATACCATCGGCAGCGAGGTAAACAGGGAGCCTCTCGCCCAGCCGGAAAACTGTCAAGCTCGAGGCCGGCCCGAAGTACGCGGCAAAGACGAGCGCCGCGTTGAGCAGCAGCGCCGAGATAGTCACAACACGGCGCGGTCCGGAGCCGAGTTGCTTGCATACAGTAAGCAGCACTCCGAAAACGATTGGCAGCAGTATCGGCAATGTCAGAAGGATCGCACTCATACCGGTCAAATACCTTTCTCAATCAGCGCTAAAACAGGTTGGGAGATGATTCCAAGCCCGAGGTTTATAATGATGAACGCGGCGAGGGTTACAACGTAGGAGGGCTTGTGGCCTACCGGGGCGTACGCGCGGGCGCCCTGTCTGCGAGGCTCCGCGCAGTCGCTTGCCGCGCCGGTTTCGAGAGCTTCGGCGCGCTTCGAAGCCACGGCTTCAGCAGATGGCTCCTCCCCGCCCGCGTCCCGCGCCTTCGCGAGGATGCACGCCACAACCGGGAAGTAGCACATGGCATTAAGCACAGTGCTGACTACGACGACGGAAAGTATCGCCGAAGACTCAAATCGCGTGCCGACGGAGGCGGCAGACGTGTAGAGCTTAGATACGAAACCCGAGAAGAGCGGTATGCCTACCATGGCCAGCGATCCGCATATAAACGCGGCTGCCGAGGCCGGGTCCCGCCTCGCGGCGCCCCTCAATGCGTCGTAACTCTTTTTGCGTCCGCTTGCTCTGATGAGCCCTCCCGCGGCGGTGAAGAGCATAGACTTTGCCGCCGCGTGAGCTATGATGTGAAAACAGGCAGCCGCCATGCCCGCCCTGCTGCCAAGGCCTATGGCTATGCAAATATACCCCACTTGCGAGACCGTCGAGTAGCTGAGCATCTGCTTGACGTCCCTTTGTCTGATTGCTGTCACCGACCCGAATACCAGCCCCGCTACTCCAAAAACCACAAGCACCGGGCCGACTCCGAGGCTCGCAACTGTCTCAAGCGTGAACACGCGGGCATACACTTTCACGAGCAGCAAAAGGTAGCATTTGATTATCAACCCGGAGAGGATCGAGGATGCTGAGGTCGTAGCATGAGCGTGCGCGTCCGGCAGCCAGGAATGGAACGGGAAGAGCGCGCATTTTATACCCACTCCGGCAGTCATCAGGCCTGTCGCCACCACCAGCGGTATGTAGTAGTCGCCTGACTGCATCAGCGCGTCAATACTCCGGCTCAGGTCGGGCACAAGCAAATGCCCGGTAATGCTGTAAATAACAGCAATTGCCAGCAGGAGCAGCGCAGAGCCAACAAGGCTCATTATGAGGTAAGACATTGTGGCGGCAAGAGGTTTGCCGCCTTCTTTGAGCGCTATTATCGAACATGCTGTGAGCGTGATAATCTCAATGAAGACATAGCCGGTGAACAGGTCGTTCGTGTAAATTATCGACAGCATTGCCGCCAGCAGGAAGCTTGACATAAGGTAGAAGAAGCTCTGCTTCCTCGCAATGACGTCGCGCTCGACGTCCTCGCGGCCGCCAATGACCGACATAAGCATGATCGCCGAAAAAACAAGAGCCATCAGAGTCTCAAGCGTGCCCGCATACATCTCGTTCCCGAACGGAGCAGGGAATGCTCCCATCTTGTAAACGAATCCTTCGCCGGCCGACATTATATGCGCAAGCAGCGCGGCGGACATTGCGATATTTGCAGCAAACGCAACCAGAGTCAACCGCCTTGCCGCGCCCGGCTTTAGCGACAGGCTCACAACGCCGCACAGCATCGGCAGCAGGATGCTGAATAGAAGGAAGTTACGCACAAACGGCATCCCGTTACTCATCCTCCTTAGCCGCCGCGGCAAGCCTTAGTATTTCGTCCAAATCGAGCGTCTCATACTTTTTATAGAGGTTTAGTATCAAGGCGAGCGAGAACGCGGTGACGCTGACCGATATGACGATCCCGGTAAGTATCAGCCCTGCGGGTATCGGATTTATATACGCTTCCGCCGACGCTACTCCGTCTTTTATCACAGGGGCGGCCCGTCCGGTAATGTAGCCTTTGGCCGCAAGGAAAAGATAGACGGACGTGTCGACGATGTTCAGCCCGATGATTTTTTTAACAAGGTTCCGGTTGAGAAACAGCGTGGTGAACCCTATGCAGAATAATATGACCGCCACGACATCGTAGTAATTGTTCAGCAATCCGCCCGCCATTACCGCATCTCCCCTTTGCTGAACAGTATGCACAGTATGTACATCGTGCACGCAACTATCAGCCCGACCGCAATATTAAGCGGCAAGATCAGCCCCGCGCTGAAAATCCTCCCCGGCGCCCCCGGCGATACCCCTGTGCTGTAACCGTTTGCTCCCATGAACATCGAGTAGCCTTTGATCAGCGCGTAAAGAAGCAGCGCGGCTGTCATTACTCTCCTGCAGTTGTCATACGACAGAATACGCCTTGCTTCCCTCGTCCCAAATGAAAATGCGTAGAGCATCATCGACGAGCCAAGTATGGCGCCTCCAGAAAACCCTCCGCCGGGGCTCAGATGCCCGTTCACAATGACATAGGCGCCAAAGGCTGCTATCATGGGCGCGACTACACGGGATACGCCCTTCAGGATGACGTCGTGCGTCGACTCTTCCATATCGTGCAGCAGCTCGTCGAACGCGTCGCGTTCTTCATTGCGCAGCAGCGCCAGCACAGCGCATACCGCAACGAAGAGCACGCATGATTCGCCGAATGTGTCGAACCCCCTGTACTCCAGTATCATTGCGGCGACGATGTTAACCGCGCCGGTCTCCGCAGGGCCTTGTTCTATATACCGGCTCGGGACTTCGTTATTCGACGGATTGCCCGGATCCCCAAACGGGGGCAGCTTTGCGGCCATGACGAGGAGCACGCTCAGCAGGCATAAGCAAAACAATGCGCAAAGCGCGCTATAGAAGATTGAAAACGCGCGGTCGCGGCTTTTCTCAGTCTTCGTCTCCATTGTTGCCGGTATCCTTTCCTTTTTCCTCGTCTTCCATAACGCGAATGCGTTTGAGCACTACGAAGAGCAGTATGCTCGTAATGCCCGCGCCCACGGCGGCTTCAGTAATTCCGAGATCGGGCGACGCCAGAAGGATCCACAGTATCGACATGACGACGCTGTACGACGCGAATATGATGACAGAAGCGAGCAGGTGCTTCGTCGCGCAGACGGTTATTGCCGCCACCACGAGGAATGCCAGCAGGAGCACCTCAATCAAGGTCAAAGTGGATCACCTCGCATTCCTCTATGACGTCCGGGTTTGTCTCCGCTTCCAGGTGCGCGATCAGGTGGCTTGATACGGGGTTTACAAGCCACATCAAGACTATCAGCAATAGGAGTTTCAGCGTGGTTACGTTAAACCCCGACATGACCATTAGGGATGAAAGGGTAAGGAATATGCCCATTGTGTCGCATTTCGCCGCGACATGGATGCGGTTGAGGACGTAATTGAACCTGTATATCCCAATTACTGACGTGACGAACGCGAAGAGTCCGGCAGCCATCAACAGGGCGGCCGTGCCAAATCTTATCCATTGCAAAACCTGCATTTGATGCACAACCTTTCATTACTCGTGCGCCCGCTACAGGGCGGCTTTGTCAGCAACTCAGCGATCCGCGCTATCGCCGACGCTTTTCCCCACCGGGGAAGCGGCGCTGTCAATGTGTACCGGGCTGATGCGTTTTCTGTGGAGATAGCATTTTGACAATACGATTATCGCGAGGAAGCTGATCATCGCGTAGACGATGGCGATGTCTATCAGGCTGCTGTCTCCGAGTATAAACGATACGATTGATATCATAACGATTGCTTTTGTGCATATTATGTTCACAGACACGACTCTGTCCGTGAATCTCGGGCCGAGCACTGCACGGAATAGACACGCGAATATCGTGACGGAGAGGGTCAGCAGGCTCGCCCAGCGCAGTATGAAATATGCATTTTCAACGATCAACTTTATATCTCCTTCCCAGGAGCCTTGGACAAAACTCCCGGTACTAACGCGGGGTTTCGAACCTCCTGAGCTGCTCTACGAAAAGCGACTTATCGATTCCTTCCGACAAGTCGCTTTTGAGGCAATGCACGCAAAATATCCCGTCTGTGAGCACAACGGTCAACGTTCCCGGGGTAAGCGTTATCGAGTTTGCAAGGACTACCCGCGCAGCCTCTGTTCTCAGGCTAGTCTTGAAAAACACCATCTGCGGGTCGATGTTTATCTTCCTCGAGAATACGATTTTCGTCACGTAAATATTCGACTTGACCGTCTCCAAAAAAACAACGCCTGCATACCGCAAGCCGCGCAAAAAAAACCGGACGATTTTAATATCGTTGCCCGGTTTGTAGTTCATGTATTTGTAAGCGAACCAAAACAGCGCCGCGCTGATCGCAACGCCGGGCAGCGCCGTTTCCGGCGTTAATCTGCCGTTGAATATCACCCAGAGAATGAAAATAATAAGAAGCATCGAAGCCCCCTCGTCAGCCGCGTGTTTGTTGCTACGCGTAGTTTACCATTTTCACCAAAGCGTGTCAATACAATATCGCACCTTGTATTACAGCCGAGTTTCTGGTATTATCGGTTTATCGATGATGAAAGCGAGGGGACCGGCATGACAAGGGAAAAACTTCAAAAATTGATAGACGATTTCTGCGATAACTCGCCGACTAATTATCTGGGAAGGGACAGCGGAGCTGACGCGGACGCGAACAACTACGCGAAAAACAACCTCCAACGCGCTACCGGGGAGGCTCCCGTGAAGGAAGACTTCGGCAAGTACGACGGCATGAAGTTCTTCGGGCACTCAGTTTTCTCCGTTTGCAGGGCGGACGCGCCCGGGTTCATGGATCTCAAGCGTCCGGAAGTGGTCGGCAAGCATCACTTCGTGCCTGCTGACTGGATGCCCGAAGCCAGGTCGGTGATTTCATTCTTCCTGCCATACAGCCGCAGCACGGTCGAAGCAAACAAAGAAGACCCCAACGAGCCCGCGATGGAGTGGCTATACACGCGCGTGGACGGGCAAAAGTACTTGCTGGCTCTCGGCGCGATGATCCGCGACGCCTTGATCGAGGATGGCCACAAGGCTGTTACGCCCTACACCGAGGACAGGTTCATCATGCAGGTGGGCCCGAACCCCGCTCCCGGCACGGAGCATGTTCCGCAGTACTCATCGAACTGGTCGGAGAGGCATGTAGGCATGGTTTCCGGCCTTGGCACTTTCGGGCTATCGACGAACTTCATATCGAGAGTCGGCTGCGCGGGCAGACTCGTCAGCGTCGTCACGGACTGGGACGTCGAGCCCGACGTGCCTGATTACGACGACTGGCTTGGGTACTGCAATCGCTGCGGCGCATGTGTCCGCCGCTGTCCGGCTCAGGCGCATTTCCCGGACAGGCCGGGCAAGGATCATTCCATCTGCGGCGGCTACATCGGAAAAACCTGCGCAAAGTACACGCCGCGCTACGGCTGCGGCAAGTGCCAGTCCGGTATTCCTTGCGAGTATCAGCCAAGGCGACCGGAGCAGAAAGCTTGAGCCGTAAGGAGCCTTTGCTGTCGGCGGAGGCAGTGCCAAAGGTCCGCTTATTCACGATCTACTTCTTCGTCATTATGCTGTGCAATGCCTGTACAAACCTCGGGAGCCAGTTGCTGGATACCTCCCGGGCCCTTCATGTTGAGTCGCTTGGCGGTACTGCAAAGTTCGCGGGTTTCACCTTGACGTTGACGGCGGCTTCGGCCACCGTGATGCGCATACTCACAGGCAGGACTTCCGATAAAGTCGGCCGCAGAGGCTTGATAATAGCCGGTTCGGTTATCTTCGGGCTGTCAGCGCTTTCTTTCAACGTGTTCCCGAGCCTCGGAGCCTTATCAGTAATAAATATCGTGCGCGGAGCCGGTATGTCGATAGCTTCCACGACGATTTCTGTCGCAATCACCGACGTCATACCAAAAGAACGCATGGCGGAGGGGCTGGGGTATTTCGGGCTGACGCAGCCTCTGACCAACGTTGTGGGTCCGGGCATTACGGCCGGACTTATCGCTGCAGGCAGCTTCAGCACGATTTTCTATATCGCCGCAGGGATCATTTTCGCTGTGCCTGTCGTCATGCTCTTTTGCAATTATGAGAAGGCTGTAGGGCGCATACGCCCGAAAACGGGAATTTCCGACGAGACTACCGGCTATGCAGGCGATGCCGGCGATACCGACGATGCCGGCGATACCGACGATGCCGGGGAGAAGTCACGCAGTGACAGCAGTGCCACAGAAAAAAAGAGCAAAAAGCCTGACGAGCCACGCGGGCTCGCCGCCTACTTTGAGAAGTCGGCTCTGCCTTGCTCGGCTATCATGCTTTTCACTTCGATGGCCCAGGGCGCGAATCTCACGTTTCTGATGGCATACGCGTTCCACATCGGCGTGCCTAACCCTGTTTTGTATTATACGTTATCCGCTGTTTTCATGGTGTGTTTCAGGCTCTTTACGGGCAGGCTGGCGGATCGTTTCAAGCCTGTATATATGATAGTTCTTGGTATCGCTATCAATGCCGCAGCGTTCACCTGCCTTATGCTCGCTCCCGAAAACCATACGCTCTTCTATATCGCCGGAGCGACCGCAGGCGTGGCGAATGGCATTTCCGGCCCCGTGATGCAGGCTACCGTCGTGAGGATGGCTCCCGAATCGCGGCGCGGCGCGGCGATGGCGACGTATATTTTCCCTCTGGACGTCGGGCTCGCTGTCGGCAGTTTTGTCTGGGGCGTCGTCGTCGACAACTCCGGCTACCGGGCAATGTACGCCGGCAGCATCGGCTGCTTGCTTGCGGCTATCGCGCTGGCGGCGATCCTCTTGCGAAAAGTCGGCCCGGCTAGAGCCTCACGTTAGTAATCTGTTCCCCCAACGACAAGTTTAAGCGTCCTTCGGACGCCGGACAACCCCCCGCGCTTGCGAGCGCCACCCCCTTCGTGCGCAGCGCGATGCGGAACGCATCGCATCGGGGGCATTTACTGCGCCATAAGAGCTGCTCCGAGGGCCCCGGCCAGTTGCGCTGACGGGGCTGTTTGCACGTCCGCCTTCAGCTCGCGCGCAAGCGCTTTGACCACCGCCGTGTTCTGCGATACCCCACCCGTGAAGAATATCGGCTGCACGACCTTCAGCCTCTTGGCTATGCTTGCAGCCTTGGCTGCCACAGAGCGGTGGATACCCGCGACGAGCGCGCGTTTATCCGCGCCTTTCGATAACTGCGATATGACTTCAGACTCGGCAAAGACCGTGCATGTCGACGTGATTTCGATGACGCTTTCCGCCTCTTCTCCGTATCTGCCCATTTCCGGCAAGCCTATCTCCAGCACTCGCGCCATGACCTCCAGGAAGCGCCCCGTTCCGGCGGCGCATTTGTCGTTCATGGCGAAGTTCTCGAGCCTGCCGCTTGCGTCGAGCTGCATCGCTTTGCAGTCTTGGCCTCCGATATCAATGACGGTCCGGACGCCGGGCATGATGAACACGGCGCCTTTTGCGTGGCAGCTAAGCTCGCTGAAGGTAACGTCGGCACGCTCGAAGGTGTTACGGCCGTAACCTGTGGCGGCGACTTTGCTCAGGTCGGCGTCTGATATCCCTGCGTCCTCGAGCGCCGCGTCGATAGCCCTGCCGGGGCCGCCTGTTCCCGCGCCTCCCACAGCCACGGCGGTCGATATGACGACCGGAGCTGTGGCTGTGGCTGCGGCAGCGGAGCTGTCAGCGGCGTCATCCGCGGCGATGCGAAGTATCACGCACTTCGACGCTGACGAACCTATATCGACGCCCAATACAAACATTAGTACCTCCCGATGAGCCTTGCCGCTGTGTATGCCGAACTGGTGGCGAAGAGGATGTCAGCGGCCTTTCGGCACTCGCCGACCATGTGGAACACGCCCGCGCAGCGGTAGAACTTGAGAGCCTCTTCCTGCAGCGGGCTCATGCCTGCCGCGTGAATAACCGTATCAGCGCTATACGTCACTTCGCCTTCCGGCCCCAGGCATTTCACTCCGCCGGACGTTATCTCGATGGCCTTTGTATCGAAATGTATGGGTATGCACTTCTGGGCGATGACGTCTTCGATCGCCTGTTTCTGGCAATGATTGCCGCCATCGCTTATCGTGCTCAGCATCTCTACTATCTCGCACTCAATGTTGAACTCATTGTGGAGATATATAGCAAGCTCCGTCCCGACGAAACCTGCGCCAAGAATCACTGTCTTCCCGCTCGCGAGGGAAGGCTCCCTAAACACGTCGATCGCCTGATGGACATTCGCGCCTCCGATGCCGGGAATAGCCGGCACGACCGGTTCAGAGCCGACGGCGGCGATGATCGCGTCGGGCTGGAGGATGGTCGCGTACTCGGTGGAGACCTCAGTATTAAGGCGCACATCGATCCCGGTTCTTTCAATAAACATCCTTTGCTGCAGGATATATTCATGCAGGTGCTCCTTAAAGGGGACGTTTGCTTCGCAAAGAATGTTTCCTCCGAGTTCGCCGCCCTTTTCGCACAGAATTACTTCATGCCCGCAACTGTCAGCTGTGAGCGCAGCCTGCATCCCCGATATGCCTCCGCCTATTACCAGGACGCGCTGCCTGCGCGGTTGCGGCAGGGAGTAGTAAACTTCCCTTTCGCGGGCAATCTCCGGGTTGAGCGCGCAGAGCAGGTCGCCGTGCCCGACGCCTTCGGCAAAGCAACTGAGGCAACGCATGCACTTGCGGATATCCCCCGGGCGCCCGCCGCGCACTTTGTTCGGCATATCCGGGTCGCAAAGAAGCTGGCGGGCCATATAGACAATATCAGCCTGGCCTGAGGCGATGATTTCCTCCATATGGTACGGATCGCAGAGTCCTCCGACGGTGGCGACGAGCGATTTCGTCAAATGATTCTTAATCTCAGCCGCGTACTCTACATTCCTGCCGTCGGGGTAGAACATGCTGAGCTGGGTGCGCGCAAAGGTCCCGGCCTCGTAGCGGTTGATGGCGCCGACGGAAACGTGGATAACGTCCGCGACTCCGTCGAGCTGCTCCGCTATGCGAATGCCTTCGTCTATGCCGTACCCGCCTTCCAGTATCTCATGTCCGCTGATGCGTATTTCGATCGGCGTGCCGGGCCCGCAGACGCGGCGGATCTCCTTTATAGCTTCGACGGCGAAGCGGCAGCGGTTTTCCGGGTTCCCGCCCCATCTGTCTGTCCTGGCGTTGATCGTAGGCGACATGAACTGCTGCAGCCCGAACCCGTGCGCGCCGTGCAGGACTATCATGTCGAACCCGGCTCTTTTCGCCGCAGCCGCAGACATTCCGAAGCCGTTTATCACTTCTTGAATGCGTTCTTCGCTCATCGCGACGACTTTCTTGCCGCCGGGCATCGTCATGTCGACAGGCCCCCACAGCGGGTCGCTGCTATGCGAGTTGATTCCGGCGAACTCCAGCTCCGCAGCCGCAACGGCGCCCTGGCGCGTAATTGCGCTTGCGGCGCGCGCGTAGTTGTTGTTGGTTCTCATCTTGATGTCGCGCGGGTACCGCCCGTGCCTGGGTTCGCTCGGGTCGACGTCTATCTCGCTGACCATGATCGCGGCTGCGCCGCCCATCGCCTTGCGTTCGTAGACCATCACGCCGGATATCGGGGTCTGCCCGTCGTACTCGATCTCCGCAGCGTTTATGGGCGCGCCGAACATCCTGTTCCTGAACAATACGTTCCCTATCTTTATCGGCGACAGCAAATGCGGGAACGCCTCAAACGCGTTTATCATACTCAAACTCCTAACTACTAACTACTAACTACTAACTACTAACTACTAACTACTAACTACTAACTAAACTAACAGTATCTCCCAATCAGCTTCGCCGCTGAGTATGCAGTGCTGGTCGCAAACAGGATATTCGCGGCCTTCCTGCATTCGCCAATCATGTAAAAGTCCTTCGCGCAACCGTGGAACTTGGCTGCCTCCTCCTGTAGGGGAACCATGCCCGCAGCCAGGATGACGGTATCCGCTTCGAACTCCGTCTGTCCATCCGGGCCTTCGCATTTGACCGCCCGATCCGTAATTTCAACGGCTTTCGTGTTGAAATGAATCGGGATGTCATTTTGCCCGATCATATCCCTGACCGCGTTGCCATGGGTGTTGTTGCCGCCTGTGCTGATGGTCCCGAGCATTTCGACTATCCCGGTATCTATGCCAAGCTCGCCTTTGAGATAGATCGCGAGTTCAGTGCCGACGAATCCCGCTCCGAGGATTACGACCTTGCCTTTAGCGAGCGAAGGGTCATTGAACACGTCGATAGCTTGATGGACGTTCGGGCCGTCGATGCCGGGTATTTTCGGCTTTACCGGCTCAGAGCCTATCGCTGCGATAATCGTATCGGGGCGTTCATTTAGGGCATATTCAGGAGTGACCTCCGTGTTCAGCCTCAGGTCAATATTTGACTTTGCTATCAGCCCCGCCTGCTGGAGTATGTACCCATGCAGATCTTCCTTGAACGGCACGTCTTTTTCACAGAGAATCTTCCCGCCAAGCTCGCTGCCCTTTTCGCACAGGATGACATCATGCCCGATCCTGCTCGCGGACAGCGCAGCCTGCATACCCGCTATGCCGCCGCCGATCACGAGGACGCGGTGCTTCGCCTGCTTTGGCAGTGAGTAGTGGACCTCAGTCTCGCGGCCTATTTCGGGGTTTATGGCGCAGACGAGGTCGCCGTGGCCGACGCCTTCGCTGAAGCACGTCAGGCAACGCAGGCATTTGCGGATGTCATTGGGGCGGCCTTGCCTCACCTTGTTCGGCAGGTCCGGGTCGCAGACAAGCCCGCGCGCCAGGTAGACTATGTCCGCCTTGCCGGTAGCTATGATCTCTTCCATCTGGTAAGGGTCGCTGAGGCCGCCGACGGTGCCGACGTATGATTTCTTCACGTGTTTCTTGATCTCCGCAGCGTATTCGACATTTCTGCCATGCGGGTAGAACATGCTCAGATGCGTGCGCGAAAACGATTCCGGGTTGAAGCGGTCCAGTGCGCTGACGGAGACATGGATGATGTCGGCCAGCCCATCGAACTGCTCCGCTATGCGGCAGCCTTCGTCGATGCCGTAGCCGCTTTCCAGCACTTCGGTCCCGCTCATGCGTATTTCAATCGGGTACCCGGGTCCGCAGGCTTTGCGGATCGCCTTAATAACCTCGACGGGGAAGCGGCAGCGGTTTTCTGTGTTGCCTCCCCACTTATCTGTCCTTGTATTCATCGTCGGCGACATGAATTGCTGAAGCCCGAAGCCATGGGAGCCGTGCAGGCATACCATGTCATATCCGGCGTTCTTCCCGGCAAGCGCTGCCTTTGCGAAGCCTTCGACGACTTCCTGTATGCGCTCTTCGGTCATTGCTGCGACTTTCCAGCCGGTGGGCATCGTCATATCCACAGGCCCCCACGCCGGGTTCACGTCGCCGCCGCCTGTGTACATCCTGGCGAAGACTCCCGAGAAGCATAGTTCCAGGGAGGCTACGGCTCCCTGGCGGGTGACCATGCTCGCGAGCCTGGCATAGTTGTAATTGCTCATTCTCGTGACTTCTCTCGGGTACCTGCCTTCCCCGTAATCGGCGGGATCCGCGTCGACTTCGCCGTATGTTATTACGGCGGCTCCGCCCATCGCCTTGCGTTCGTGGTACATGACCGCCTGTATCGCGGGCTGGCCGTCTATCACTATTTCCGCAGAACTGACCGGCGAAGCGAATATCCTGTTCCTGAACATTACATTCCCGATTTTCAGGGGCGTCAGCAGGTGGGGAAATGTTTCATAAGCGTTTATCATAACAGTATTTCTCCAGTTCTTGTCTCAAGGGCAGGCTGCTTGACAACCTGCCCTTGCAGACATTTTCCTATTGATATGGACGGGGGAAGGGGGTATAGCGTGCCACAACCCATGTCGGGCTGCGGGGTTACCAGGAAAGGTCCGTGTAGATGATGTTTCCGGAACGCATCGGCTTCCAGCCCTTGAGATCCTTGTCGTGAGCCATCGGTACAAGGACGTCGCATATCACGTACCATGGTATCGATTCGACGTGGATCGCGGTCAGTTCCTTATAGTACTCGTTGAGGATGCTGTAGTCCGAAATCTCAGTTATCGCGGGCGGCCCCTCGATGATCTCGTCAAACCTGTCGCTGCCGGGCCACGGGTTCGTGTTGTACCCGCCGATCATCCTGTACCATGTGCGGTATCCGCCGGCGCAGGTGCTGCCGAAGGTGAAGTCGACTGCCATATCCCACTGCGTCGAGTCAAACGCGAACGATAGCCATGAGCCCTGATCCAGCGTTTGCACTTCGATATCCACGCCGATTGAGGCCAGGTTCATTTGAATGATTTCGCTTATCAGCACTTGAACCGGTCCGCCGTTGTTGATAAGGAGCGGCTTGCAGTTGACAAGTCCGGAAGACTCCGCGAGTTCCTTGGCCAGCGTCGGGTTGTAGCCCATGCCGTAAATGCCCTGGTCGAAAAGCTCGGGGAATGCGTCGGCAGTTCCTGCGGACAGCGGGAACCTCGACACGTTCGCGTAGCCGCTGTACGCGACGTTCACGATCGCCTGCCTGTCAATGGCCAGCGCCACCGCTTTGCGCGCGTCGGTGCCGAGTTTCGAGAATACGTCGCGCTCCGTCGAGGCGCTCATATGTATAGCGGCTGTCGTGTCGCCGCTGAAGAAGCTTACTTCGATATTGTCGATCGTGTCATTGACGAAGTCGATCTCCACATACGGCACCTGGGCGATATCCACATCGCCGGTTATCAGGGCGTTGACCCTTTGCGCTTCCTCAGTCAGCTTTTTGAAGAAGATCTTCGGGATGGCGTCGACTTTGCCGCCCCAGTAGTCGTCCCTCAGCGAAATGTTGAAGTGGCTGCCGACGATGTAGTCGTCCACTTTGTACGGGCCTGATCCGACCGGCGTCATTGCGATAGTATCGGCGTCATAGGAAAGCCTGTCAAAAATGAAGAAGCTCGAGAACCCGGCCATATGGTCTACCGACAGTTCGGTAAAGATCATGTCGATCGTGAACTCGTCGACGACTTTCGTCTTCTCGTCGTCCAGCGTCCTGAAGAACGCCGAAACGCCGGTACGGTTATTGGCTTTGTCGAGCGTGAACAGCACGTCCTCCGCCGTCACTTGGTTCCCGGATGCGAAGTATGCGTCTTTCCTGAGGTGCACGCGGATACCGTATCCGTTCTCGATGCCTTCCGTGCTTTCCGCAAGCACCCAGCGGTAAGCGAGGTTTTCATCCTGTCCGAACTGCTCCCACAGAGGCTCGTAGATCATCCTGAGCGCGGAGAGGAAGTCCCAGCCGACGTTGTACAGGGGGTCGAGCGTTCCGCCATCCTGGAAGTAGGCGACGTTCAGGTAGTCTCTTTTGGGCGGTCCGCTGTCCGGCGTCGCGCTGCTTCCGGGGCTATCGCTCGTTCCCGGGCCGGAGCTCGTTCCGGGGGTTGAGCTCGTTCCCGGATTTGAGCTTTCGCCGGCGCTTGAACTTTCGCTGGGTTTCGTCTCGTCGTCCTTGTTACAGGCGACGATACCGGCCAGCATTACGCAGCAGAGCAGCAGGGTTACGATTCTCCAAAATGTCTTGTTCATCTTTTCCTCCTAAGTTTAATTATTTTCCAATGCCTTATATTTACAACACGCGACGAAGTGATCCGGAGCGTGCTCTTCCAGCACCTGGGGCTCCGCGCACTCTTCAGAAGCGTACTGGCATCTTGCCATGAACCGGCAGCCCGGTTTCGGATTAACGGGGGACGTAAGCTCGCCCTGCATTATGATGCGCTCAGTCTGATCGCGGAGGTTCGGGACAGGTATCGCGGACAGCAGCGCTTTCGTGTACGGGTGCAGCGGGCTCTTGAACAGCTCGTCCGACGGCGCTTTTTCGACCATGTTGCCGAGGTACATGACCATGATGTCATCGGAAATGTACTTTACGACGGATAGGTCGTGCGTCACGAACAGGTAGGCAAGCCCGCGCTCTTCCTGCAGGTCGAGCATCAGGTTGATTATCTGCGCCTGGATCGAGACGTCCAAGGCGGAGACCGGCTCGTCGCAAACGATGAATTTTGGCCTTAGCGAAAGCGCCCTGGCGACGCCGACGCGCTGCCTCCTGCCGCCGTCGAGCTCATGGGGATAGGCGTTCTCGAAGCGGCGGGCTATTCCCACTATATCCATCAGGCTGCGTGTCTCTTCGATGATTTCGGCTTTAGACAGCTTGCCCTGTATCTGCAGCGGCTCCATGATGGCGGTGCTCACCGACATGCGCGGGTTGAGCGATGAGTAGGGATCCTGGAAGATGATCCTCATCTCCTCGCGAAGGCGTATGAGTTCCTTGTTAGTCGGCGCGGATATATTCCTCCCGTCGAACTTCATTTCTCCGGAGGTCGGGTCGATCAGGTGAAGGATCGTCCTGCCGAGCGTCGTCTTCCCGCAGCCCGACTCCCCGACGACGCCGAGCGTTCTGCCGCTGTCGAGGTCGAAGCTGATGTCGTCGACCGCGTGGAGCGTACCGGCGGGGTTTTTAAAGTATTTCTTAAGGTTTCTGACTTCAAGGAGCGCCGGCATTACTCGCTCACCTCCCTGTGATGGCACTTTACTATGTGGCCGGGCGTAATTTCTCTTGCCTCAGGCGGCTGCGTGTTGCACTCTTCCGAGGCTTCCGGGCAACGGTCGCAGAACTTGCAGCCTTCGGGCAGGTTCGTCGGATCAGGCATCAGCCCTTTGATGGGCTTCAGGCGCTTCTCCGTGGAGTCAAGCTGCGGCAGCGAATCGAAGAGCCCGACTGTATAGGGGTGCGCCGTATGCTCGAAGATATGCTCCGCCGTGCCGTATTCCACTATCTCCCCAGCGTAAACTACCGCGACTGACTGGCAGGATTTGGCAACGATCCCGAGGTCGTGCGTGATCATTATGACAGAAGTACCCAGTTTATTCTTCAGTTCCTGCATCATCTGGAGCACCTGCGCCTGTATCGTGACGTCGAGCGCGGTGGTCGGTTCGTCCGCAATAAGCAGCTCAGGTGAGCATGCCAGAGCCATGGCTATGACGACGCGCTGCTTCATGCCGCCGGAGAACTGGTGGGGGTACTCTATGTACCGCTCCATCGGGATGCCGACGAGTTCGAGCATATCGCAGGCTTTTTCTATGGCGGCCGACTGCGATACTTTTTCGTGGAGCTTGACCGCTTCAGCAATCTGGAGCCCGACTTTTTCTATAGGGTTCAGGGCTGTCATAGGGTCCTGGAATATCATGGCTATCTGCTTGCCGCGGATTTTGCGCATCTGTGCTTCGGTTTTTTTCAGGATGTCCTCGCCGTGGAAGAGGATCTCGCCGCCGCACAGGTCGGCAGGAGGCGTTTGGAGTATGCGCATTATCGAGCGCGCAGTCGTCGTCTTGCCCGCCCCTGTCTCGCCGACGAGCCCGACGGTCTCGCCTTTGCTTACTTTGAGGTTTATTCCGTTTACGGCGTGGACGACGGACTCGGTCGTCCTGTATTTTACGATAAGGTCGCGTATGTCCAGTACAGTTTCTTGATTATTTTCCACTTCACGCACCTCAATCCTTCAAGCGCGGGTCAAGGGCGTCCCTAAGCCCGTCGCCCAGCATATTGAACGCCAGCACCGTGACCATCACGAGGATACCCGGATATATCGCAAGCTGCGGCTGCGAGCGCATCAGGCTCCGCGCGTCGGAGATCATCGCGCCCCATTCCGGGATGGGCGGCTGCACTCCGAGGCCTATAAAGCTGAGCGACGCGCCCTGCAGCACGGACATGCCCATGCCCATCGTATATGAGACGAGCACGGGGGCTATGGCGTTCGGGACGATGTGCCTGAGGATTATCCTCCAGACGTTCGCGTTGTTTGATTTCGCGGCCTCGATGTATTCCATCTCCCGGACTGAGAGGATCGACGCGCGCATCAGGCGCGCGCTGCCCGGCCACATTGCGATGGCTATGGCGATTATGGCGTTTCTGAGGCTCGGCCCCAGCACTGCGGCAAGGGTAACTGTGAGCAGGAACATCGGTATTCCGTTAAACAGGTCGAGGAATCGCATTATCGCGTTATCTACGAACCCTCCGTAGTAGCCGGCTATCGACCCGACAAAGACGCCAAGGAGCGTCGCGCTCGTCAGGGCTATGATGCCTATCTGCAGCGACTGGCGGGAGCCGTAGATGAGCCTGCTCAAGGTGTCGCGCCCGAGCCTGTCCGTACCCAGCAGGTGCTCCCTGCTCGATTTTTCAAGGCCGCGGCTCAGGTCGGCTTCTTCGTATCCGTAGGGCGCCAGGAGCGGCGCGAATATCGCCATCAGGAACAGCGCGAGGAGGATGAACATAGCGACGACCGCTATCTTTTTCCTTTTCAGGCGTTTCCAGACTTCGTTTTGTTTCTTTTCTTTCATCTTACGCGGCTTTGCGGCCTAACCCCTCCTTCGCTCCTCTTCTCCGCCTCGTGTATTGCGAGCGTATCCTCGGGTCGATAAACGAGAAGGCTATGTCGATCAGCAGCATCATCGTGATGGATATGACCGACATGAACAGCACGCTGCCCTGTATCACGGGGTAGTCCCTGTTCTGGAGGCCGGCCAGCGTAAAGCTTCCGAGCCCCGGGAGGGAGTATATGGTCTCCGCGATGAGCGCTCCGCCAAGGGACATCCCGAACAGGACGCCTATGGTCATGACGACGGGTATCAGCGCGTTCTTCAGCGCGTGTTTATACAGGACTTTTCCTTCGGAGAGGCCTTTGGCGCGAGCGGTTATGATGTAGTCCTGCCGTATAACTTCGAGCATATTCGAGCGCATCTGCCTCATAATCGACGCGGCATACCCCAGCGCGATCGATACGACAGGCAGTATGTATCCTTGCCAGTTCGCTATGCCGGATACCGGCAGGAGGCGGAGTTTGACTGAGAAAAACTGGACCAGCAGCAAAGCGAACCAGAAAGATGGCATCGATACTACAATTAATGATAGCAGCACCGCGAAGGAGTCTTTCCATGTGAACTGGTTCGTAGCCGCGAATATCCCAAGTGGGATGCCTACCAGGACTGCAAGGGCTACGCTGAGGAGTGCGATCATCAGCGTGTAGGGGAAGCGCGTCGCTATCTCGCTCCATATCGGTCTTTTGGTGAAGAATGAGACGCCGAGGTTTCCTTTGAGCACATTGCTGATGAAGTCCCAGTATCGCACCAGCATCGGTTTGTCGAGTCCAAGTTCCTCGCGGACTTTCTCGTACTCCCATTCTTCGCGGTCCGCCCCGACGATCGATCTTGCGGGGTCTCCGGGCGCGATGGATACGAGTACTTGTACGATGAAGCTGATGCCGATTAGGATTGGGATCATAATCAATATGCGTTTGATTACGTATTTGCCCACACAATCATCCTTTCTTGCTGTTCATAAGGTCGCGGTGCTGCGGTGGCGATTTGCGAAAAAAACGAAAAACAGCTCATAATAGCTTGCCAAAATTGCGAAAATAGGATAATCTAGCAAAAGCGGGTTTTCGCTGCAGCGTGTTCGCTGTCCTCCTACTTCACAGGCTACCGGAGCTCTTCGTCATAGGTCATAGTATATTATTACGCGCGGAGGATGTCAATAATTTTCAGCGATTATTTACAACGGTGGAAAGGGGTTTTAGTAATTTGGAATGGACTTATTATCTCGCAACGGTTTTGATAATCCTGGCGTGCGCTTCGTTTTGCGTCGTCCTGCTGGTCAAGTACAGGAAGATAAGGAGAGAGGGCGTCCTCGTTTCTTGCGAGATTCTCGATAACCTTGCGGGTTTTCCGGCTCGCATGAGGAAAGAGTTCATTATGGAGGTATCGTACGAGTACGAGGGTTTGACGTACACCGGCAGTTGCGCCATGAAGCGTTTCGGCTATTTCGCGCCCAATGTCGGCGAGAGCATCGAGCTTGTCCTCCTGCCCGGGAAGGCGCATAAGCTTTATCCTACCAAGCTGACGAAATATCCTGTTTTCAGCACGGCTGTGCTGATGGCGGTCGTCGCCCTTTTGTTCACCGGTGGGTTGATCGCTTCTATTGTAACGATACTGTCGACTTGAGAGTCTATCTGTTCAGGTACCCACTACCTCCAGGCGCCGCATTGCAAAAGCTCCCCGGAAGGGGAGCTTTTCAATCTTATGAAATGCAATTGAAGCCCCTGAACGGGGTACCTGAACAGTTATGCGCCGGCCTCGTTTTCGGCCTTCATGCGCTGCATGGCTTCGATCCTGGCGAGGGCTTTCTTGCGCCATTTCCCCTTATTGTATACAAATAGTATGTTCCCCAGCCCTACCAGATACGATATCGCCTGGGACAGGTACACGGCAAGCGGGTCTGTGTGGATCAGCAGCTCGGGCGCCGCGCCCGGCTCCAGCGACCGCCCGAACATGTATGTCAGCAGGAAGATCACCGGGATGCGCACAATCACTACCATGAGCAGCGAGTTCGCCATTGGCGTGAGCGGATCCCCCGACCCCCTTATAACCCCGGACAGCGGCTGGTTTATCGCGCTGAGTATGTTTGTCGGCACGATGAACGACAGCATGACTATGCCCGCTGCAATCGTAGCCTCGTTATCCGTGAACATTCTCAGCAGCGGCTTGCAGAAAATCAGCACGGCTGCGGAGATAACAACGTTGATCACTGAATTTATCGCGACTACCTGTTTCGCGGCTTTGTGTACCCTGTCCATCTTGCCTGCGCCGATGTTCTGCGCCGCAAATGGCGTCACAGACATATTCAGCGAGGCGATCGGCATCTGGATGTACATGTCGATCGTGCTGCCGGCTCCATAACCGGCAATCGTGCTCGTCCCGAACGTCGAGATGAAGCCCATGACTATCATTCCCGCGAACGACATGACCACTTGCTGGACAGCCGTCGGCAGGCCTATCCTGAGGAGTTCCTTCGTCTCCGTGATATGCAGCTTCAGTTCTTTAAGCGATATGCTTGTCCATTCGTTGCGCTGCAGGTAGAAGAAGATTATCACGACGGATATTAGCTGGCTGATTACGGTTGCGATGGCGGCGCCGGCCACGCTCCACTCGAAGATTATGACGAACATCCATGTCAGTATCACATTGACGATCGATGTGATGATCAGTATGACCAGCTGCGTGTGCGAGTTCCCCATGCCGCGCAAGAAGCTCGCGAGCATATTGTAGGTCATCTGGAATATTATCCCGGAGAACAGTATCTGCATATATGTCTTTGCCATCGGGTAGACTTCGTCGGGGGCGCCCGTCAGCCTGAGGATCGTCGGCGTCAGCGCGATGCCTATTACCGTCAGCGCCGCGCCGACGGTTACCGACAGTACGATCGCAGAGTGTACTGTCCTGCGCAGCCCGGCTTTGTCTTTCGAACCGTAATACTGGGCTATCAGCACGTTGCCGCCCATCGCGATCCCCATGAAAAATGACGTCAGGACGCGCAGGTACGGCCCGGCGAGGCTCACCGCCGCCAGCCCGACATGGCTGACGCCCCTGCCGACAATCATCGCGCCGACTGTGTTGTATAACTGCTGCAGCAGGTTGCTGAGCATTAGCGGCAGGGCGAAGAGCGATATTTTCTTCCACGGCACCCCTGTCGTGAAGTCTATCCTGCCTTTGCCGCTTTTCACTGTCGCGTCTGTGCTCAAAATATCATCTGCTTTCTTCAGCCCAGGCGCGGCATGTGCTGACAGTTAGTTGAGGGTTCACCGCCCATGCGTCTGCTCCGACGGAGCCGCATACGACTTCGTTGACAGGGTTCCCGCCGATTATTATATGCACGTTGTCGCGCATGCCTGCTTCTTTGAACGCGTCCACCGTCGCTTTCATCGAGGTCACGGCCAGGGTGAGCACTCCGGAGAGGCCTATGATGGAGACCTCTTCCTTTTTCGCCGCTTCGACGATGGCTGCCGGGCTGACGTCGATTCCCAGGTCGAGCACTTCGAAGCCCGCCGCTTCGAGCATCGCCCTGACTATGTTCTTTCCGATGTCGTGCAGGTCGCCTTCTACCGTGCATAGGATCATCTTGCCCAGGCCTTCCCCTGCGCTTTTGAGCAGCGCCGGTTTAAGTTTGCCGATTGCCTGGTTCATGATTTCGCCTGCGTAGATCAGGTCGGATACGAAGTATTCCCCGGCTTCGAAGAGGTCTCCGACTGTTCCGAGGCCTTCGCGGCAGGCTTCCATTGCGCCCTGCGCCTCGTCCCCGCCGGCCGCCATCACTTCATCTATCAGTGCCAGGACGGTGTCTTCTTCCAGTTCCCCTACCGCTGTTCTCAGTACTGCTAAGTCTATCATGCTTCTTAATCCCCTTTGATTGTTTTATACGTTCTGTTGACTGCCTTGTATCGTCTTATGACTGCTTGTGCCGGATTGAGCCTTCTCATCCAAGCTTGCCGCTTCTGTAGGCTTTGTTGTATGTCCTGCAGAATCTGTCCCTGCCGAGAATCGCTTCTACTGCCAGTATGCCGGCGTACAGAACCTCGTCTGTCGGATCCATTATCGCGCTGTCCATGCCTGCCTGAAGCGCGAACGCGAGAAAATACTGATTGATCAGTTTGCGCTTTGGCGTCCCGAAAGATATGTTCGACAGCCCTGAGGTAAATCGCACTTCCGGGCTTTTTTCCCGTATCCGGGTAAGCGCTTCCAGAAAGTTCGGCAGCGCGTCATTCACTACGGACAGCGACATTACAAGAGTGTCGATGAATATCCTGTCCGGCGTTATCCCATATTCACCCGCGAGGTCGATGAGCTTCAGGCCTATTTCGATTTTGCGCCCTGTATCTGCGGGGATGCCGTCGTCATCGCAGGTGAGGGCTATTACTTTCCAGCCGGTTCCGGCGATCAGCGGGTAGATTATCTCGCATTTCCTACCCTCCCCGGATACCGAGTTGATAATTCCCGGCCGCTCTATGAGATGGTACACGTCGCGCAAGACCTCCGGGTCGGGGCTGTCTATGCAGATTGGAGTCTCCACAGCGCCCTGGACTACACCAATCAGCCACTCCAGGGCTTCGCGCTCGAGTTCGGGCGCCGTGCCTGCGCAGACGTCAAGATAATGCGCCCCCGCTTCCGTCTGGCGCAGGGCCAGGCCTCTGATGAGGCCCTCATCGCGCGCGGCTATTGCTGCGGCGACTGATGGTATGGCTCCGTTTATTTTCTCGCCTATAATAATTATAATGAATACCTTCTTCCTTTGGGTTGTGGGTGCAGCCCACCTTAGCATGTCATCGAGAACATCGTGGCGAGCATCGCGTCTTCGCTTTGCATCACCATCGAGCGCGCTTCATCCGGCGTGTACGGGAACTCCGCCAGATACTGCTCCCACGTCTTGTAGTACTTGCTCTTGAACTGCGGCAGTTCGGAATGCTTGAAGATACTTTTATCGAACGCTTCGCCTGTCGCTGCGCCGGGGTTATCGTAGGTTCCGTATTCGCGGACTGTATCGCACACGGCAATGAGGTTTTCGACGTTGACGTCGTGATGCGTAATCGCGCCTTTATCAAACCCGAATATGTACCGGCCTCCCGGCGCCATGATATCGAGCCAGTCTTTGGTCTTGCCGATGATCTCGTCTTTCGTGCATTGCGTCAGGTGCTGGAGAGGGAACCCTCCCGACAGGATGAACTTCTTCCCAAGCTTTTCCTTTAGCAGCTTCGCATCCGTTTTTTCAAATGAGAAGACTGAGCCTGCAGGGAGTTCATATACATAGTCGAGCAGCCTGTCCCAGTCTTCCTCGAGGAAGGCTGAAATCCTCATGCCCAGCGAGGCATAGTCTTCCACCTGGCGCTTCCAGGTCGGCAGCCACACTTCGGCGAAGTCTTTCTCACGGAGGTATGTAGCCATGTGGAGCTGGAAGCCTGTGCTTGAGTAGCGGTCGATGTTGTTCAGGTCTTTCGCGACGCCAATTTTATAGATCATCGGGTAGATCGCTTCAAGCGCTTCGATCAGTTTCGCGCGGTTGCGCCGCACGTCGATGCAGATTCCCGAAAAGCTGCGCAACTGGTCTGCAAGCCAGTCCATCGCCACGCGGCCCATGCCTCCGTTCATTCTGGGGGGCGCAGGGTAGCCGAAGCGTTCGTTGAGTTCCTGCCTGAGTTCCATGTCCTCTCTCGCGACTGCGGCCCGAAGCTGGCTTTCCTGCAGGAGCGGGAGTATGTTCTTCCACGGGTTGCTTTGCGGGTCAAGGCTTTTATACAGCCTGGGGATGCACTTTTCGATGATGAAAGCATAGGGGTCGGCAATCAGTTCGTCATACTCGTCGGGTTCCATGCATACTGTGTTCGGGTGTTGCATATACCCTGTGCTGGACATGACTTTGTTTATCGAGCGCAGCGTCTGGGATGAGACCGGCGTGTATATGCTGCCGCCGTAGATCGCGGCGTCCGAGCCGATCATTTCCGCGAGTTTTATCGCGGGTTCCTTCAGCAGGGAAGGTTTCCAGTACGCGGCCCTGATGTCTATCCCGGCATACCCCGCGATGACTGCGGGCGCGAGGGAGACGGATATGGGGACTCTTGCGGGGATCTTGTCGTCGTAGATGTTTTGGGTGTTCTCAGTTCGTTCCCGGCGTATCGCTTCTACTGTTTGTGACATTGTTTCCTCCTTGATTAAGTATACTTATTCGTGCGGGTCCAGCGCGTCTCTGACGCCGTCGCCGAACAGGCTGAATGAAATAAGGGTGATTGAAACGACCAGGCATGGCAGAATTGTCATAATCGGATTCGTCAGAACATATCCCCTCACTTCATGCACAATTGCCCCCCATTCGGGCGTAGGCGGGGTTATTCCAACGGACAGGTACCCCATTATCGTGCATGTGAGCATCGTCTCTGTGACGCTTATCGTATACCTCACTATGAGCGGGGGAGCGACGTTGCGCAGGATGTGCCTGAAGATTATCCCGAAATGGCTGATCCCCAGCGCGCGCGAGGCTTCGATATACGCGCTGCCGGTGATGTTGAGCACGGAGCCGCGGACGAGCTGCGCGAACTTAGGCGTCGCGGCTATGGCAATCGCGTACATGAAGTTGCCCCGGCCCCATCCGAGTACGGCTTCTGACACGAGGGCAAGCACGACGATCGGTATCGAGTCGAGCACGTCGAGTACCGCCGTCACCAGTTTATCCGCTCGTTTGCCGGCGTATCCCGATATGACCCCCAGTACGCTGCCCGCAACCGCTGCCATTGATGCCGCCAAGACCGCGATCCTGAGCGTGATCCTGCCGCCGTAAAGCATACGCGTCAGCACATCCCGGCCCATGGAGTCCGTTCCGAAGAGGTGCTCGAGCGATGGCCGCAGCCTCATTGTCTTGCTGTTGAGGGTATAGTAGTTCCATTTTGTAAGGTACGGAGCAAGCAAGCAGGCAAGGCAAATCAGCAGGAATACGACGAGCCCGATAACAGCGGTTTTGTTTTTGCATAGCCGGCGCGCCGCGATGAAGAAAGCGCTGCTTGCGTATGGCGGTTCGCCTACGGAACTGAGACGCCGCGTTTCTTCTCCGGTTGGCCCGGGAGCCTTGGACAAAACTCCCCCCATTATCTATGCACCGCCTTATTCCGCCTTGAGCCTTATTTGCGGGTTGAACACCGCATACGCGACATCTGATACTATATTCATAAGCGCGAGGATGATCGTCATAACCACAGCGCCGCCCAGCAGGTCGTCGTGATTCCTCGTGCTGACTGCTCCAAGCAGGTGCATGCCTATCCCCGGCAGCGTGAAAAACTGCTCTACGACAAGCGTGCCGCATAGGAGCTGGGCGCTAAAGCCTCTTAGAAATGATATTATCGGTATCAGCGCGTTTTTGAGCGCGTGCCGATATATTACGCTGCTTTCTTTGATCCCTTTCGCGCGCAGCGCGGTTATGTATGGCTGCTCCAGGACTTCAAGCATGTAGGCCCGCGTCATGCGGGCGACAGAGGACATCCCGCTTATCGCAACAGTCAGCGTAGGCATGATGTATGAGACCGGCGTGCGCGGCGCGACGATCACAGGGAGGATTTTGAGATAGGCGCAGAATACGAGCAGTATAAGCAAAGCGATAGAGTAAGAAGGGATCGACGACGCCAGCATCAATATTGAGTTAATCAGGCGATCCGCCGGTCTGTTCTTCCTGATTGCCGTATATACCCCGATCGGGACGCCCAGGATCAGCGTCAATGCAAGGCCGCATACGAGGATGTAGACTGTCGTCAATGTCCGCGCCCTGATTAGGCTCACTGTGCGGTATCGCGTGTCCGGCGAGCTTTTGAAGCTGAAGTGGACGAAGACATTGTAGCAGTAACGTATGTACTTCGTCAATAATCCGTCTTTTACGTTGAGGCTTTCAAATATGTCGTCCAGCGCATCCCCGTACCCGCTTATCGGGATTGTCCCGACTCGTGAGCCGGGGAGAGTGTACAGAAGTACGAACAGGATGAATATCACCACAAGGACAATGGCTATGACTCTCAGCAGGCGGAAGATTATGTATCTGACCATGTGCGCATTATACCACAACAAAGCAACGCGCGACAAATGTTTCTGCCGCGCATCTGTGCAAACGAGCTGCCCTTTTCAAATGGTTTCTGTTCAGGTACCCACTACCTGAACAGTTACTTTAAATAAACATAAGCACATCCCGGGGATGCTCCGCGTAGACGTCCGCGCCGTTATCTTCCAGCTCCTTCTTGCTGCGGTAGCCCCACAGTGCTCCGACAGCCTTCAAACCGGCGGCCTTGGCCGTCTTCATGTCTGTCCCCGTATCGCCTACGTACAGGACATCGCCTTTCTCCACGCCGAGGATTTCGAGTATCTCCAGAGCGCTGCCGGGGTCGGGCTTTACGTTGTGCCCCGGGCGCAGGCCAATGACCGCATCGAACGGAGTGTCGCGGAAGAAAAACTCAACAGTCCGCAATGTCGACCCGTGCGAGGTGTTCGAAAGCACCGCCGTTTTAACGCCTTTTGCGGCAAGCCCGGCCAGCAGCTCGGGTACGCCGTCGAACGGCCTTGTGGAACCGGGCTGGTTTGAAACGTACTCGGAGCGGAAGTCTTTCTCGATTTGCGATATTTCTTCGTCAGTCAGCGCGGCGCCGCTCAACGACCTGCGCGTCAGATTGGCCGCGCCGTCTCCGACAAACATTTTGTACTGCTCCGCCGTATGCGTCGGCAGGCCGTGCTTCTCCAGTACGCTGTTCATGCCGGAGGCAATGCTTTCTATGGTGTAGAGCAGAGTTCCATCCAGGTCAAATATGACCGCTTTGATTTTTCCCGCCACTTTATGCTACCTTTCCCGCCGCCTTCGCTACAGCCCGTTGACGATGCACGCCGGCCGCTCATTCTTCATTATGGCTTCGATGTTCCCCCTGCCGCGTTCGTAGGCGCGCGAAAAGAAGCTCTCTGTCACGCCGGCGATGTGCGGCGACAGCGCGACGCGGTAGCGAACCTCCTCCGGCAGGCTTCCTATGAGCGGGTTTTCCGCGGTATACGGCTCAGGCGACAGCGTATCCGCCCCCAGCGCGCCAAGCTGCCCCGAAATAAGCGCCGCCGCTACTGCTTGCTGATCCATAAGTTCGCCGCGCGCAGAGTTAATCAGTATAGCGCCGCGTTTGAACAGCTTGAGAGTCTCGGCGTTTACCATCGACGTCGTTTCCGGCGTGACAGGCACGTGAAGCGTTACAATGTCGCAAGTAGTGTAAAGCTCCTCGAGGGGCATGAACGCCACATCCGCGTCGCCCGAGTCCTGCACGATCGTATCGTAATAGCATAGCTTGCATCCGAACGCCTTGAGGATCGACGCCAGCTCTTTGCCGATCGCGCCGTAACCCACGATGCCGACCTTTCGGCCGTAAATATCCGGCAGCCCGTTCTCAAAGCAATAGATCTTCGCATCCATTTGCTTACCTGCGTATACCATGTCTTCATTATATCTGTAGCGTTTTAGCAGCGCGAGCATCATCATTACCGCATGTTCGGCGACAGACCTCGCGTTTGCCCCGGCGCAGTTGCATACGTAGACGCCTGCTTCGCGCGCTGCGTCGACGTCGATGAGATTGAAACCGACGCCGTGCGCCTGGACCAGCTTCAGTTCAGGCATGTTCCTGATGATATCCGCCCCGATCCTCAGGCTGGACGCGGCGACGATAACGTCGGCCTTCGTCGCGATAACCGTAGCAGGATCCGGCGCAACCAGGCCGAGGTGCGCGAAGTCCCAGCCTGTGTTGTCCCAGTCGGAGTATCTATCAAAATTATCACGGTTCAGATGCAATGCTACTTTCATGTCAAATCTTCTCCAATCTAACGTGAGGGTTATCCAGGTTTTTGATGATTTTGTTTATCGTATCCACGGTCGTCGCGATGCTGCTGTCTTTGATGTCTCCGCTCATTAGCTTCTCCCACTCCATATTCTTATCCGCGATGAACTCGTAAAGCCTTTCGCCGCTTTGTGTTAGGGAAAGCATATACTGCCTGCGATTGTCGGGGGCGAGCTCGCGCGATAAGTATCCGGAGTCCTCCAAGTCCCTGACTATCCTTGCTGCGCGGCTTTTGTCGACTCCGTGGATGCTCGCGAGCACGTCCTGGTTCAGCCCGGGATGCCTCTTAATCGTGATTATGTACGAGTATGAGACGCCTGTTACGCACTTTTCCTCGAGGGCGCGCGTCATGAACTTCCTGTGCCTGCGCTCGATCGCTGAGATGCCTCTCGCCAGGCCATATTCAAGATCCTTAGCATTGCTGTTCGTGCTTGCCATGGCTAACCTCCAAAGGCGCGGTCATTTCTCTTGCGGGATTTGCGCTAGTTGCCCGTCCGCGAGCGCGGCTTCTGCAGCGTCGGTCTCCGCGCATAGTTTTCTGAGCTGCTTTATGACCGGCACCGCCAAAATGAGAGCGAGCGTCACGGATACGACGTCCGCGATCGCCTGCGAGTAAGCGAGCCCCGTCACTCCGAAGAAGTAGCTGCAGATAAGGATGCACGGGACGAGCGATATAAGCTGCCTTGACATTCCCATCACGCCGGCTCTGACCGGCTGGCCGAATGCCATGAACAGCCCGCTGGCAATCATGACCCATACATGCGGTATGAGCGTGATGCTTTGAGACCTGATGAACTTTAGTCCAAGCGACAGCATCTCCGGGTTGCTGGAGAAGATTAGGATCACTTGTTTCGCGAATATCAGAAGCAGGCCGCCAAGGACAAACCCAAGTATGCCTCCGATGGTCAGCGTGTACCAGAACGCTTTCAATGCCCTGCTGTACTTCTTGGCTCCCCAGCAGTAGCCGGCTATAGGCTGGAAACCGTGGCCGAAGCCCATGATGCCTGACCCCACAAGCCGCAGGCTCCTGTGGGCTACTGACGACGCTGCCAGCGCGGCTTCGCCAAACGAGGCCGCTACGTTGTTGAGGATTATCATCGAAACGCTCATCATGCTCGAACGCAGCATCACGGGGATGCCCATTCTCGCCAGTTCCTTGTATATCTTCTTGCTCGGCGTGAAGTACGATGGCTTGAGGATGATGATGCACCTGCGGCGGATGTACGGCATCGCAAGGAACACCAGGCTCACGACTTTCGAGATATCGGTCGCGATTGCCGCGCCGGCTACGCCCATCCCAAGTTTGTTGATGAATATGGGATCCAGTATTATATTGATAATACATCCGGAACCCATGCCGAACATGGCTAAGGTGGTATTGCCCTCCGCCCTCAAGGTCTGGGACAGGCAGGTGTCGGCTACCGTTATCGGGGCAGATAGCAAGATCCATCTGGCGTAGTCCCTGGCATACTCTTCGACGGCGCCCGACGCACCCAGAAACCGGACCAGCGGGCCTATGAACATCGAACCGATTGTCACCAGGGCGGCGGAGATTCCGACTGCGGTAATCAGAGTCGTAGTGGCAAGGCGCGACGCTTCTTCGTCCTTCCTCGCGCCTAGCGCCCTGGATATGAAGCTGGCCGAGCCCATGCCGAAGCCCATGCCTACCGACCTGATGATCATCAGCAGCGAGTCGTTGATTCCAACGGCTGAGATCGCTGCGTCCCCCAGTTGGCTGACAAAAAAAGCGTCCGCCATGTTGTAGACTGAATCTATCAGCATCGAGATCACTTGCGGCAGCGCGGTGATGAAAATTACTTTGATCAGGTTGCTTTCGAGGATAAAGTCTCTTTTCGCTTCATTTCTTAGTCTTGCTCCACTCACAATATCGACGTCTCCATCCGCTTGTATAATCCGGGCAGTACAATGGTTCACCCGACAAAAGCACGCCCGCCGGTTCCATGCTGCTCTTAGCAACTGTTGCATTCTACAACAGTTGACTATGGCATCAATACTATCAGAACTCCGCCGGTCTGTCAACGGGAGTTTTTGGTTTTTTGATTATGTCGCGCTGTTGACAAACCGGCGCGTTGCGGGTATCATAGATTTATGAAAAATCAACAAACGAATACAGGAGGAGTAGTCAATGTCCACACATCTCACGGAAAAAGAAAACTATCTGCGCGTAATGAACGGCGAGATCCCGGAGTATGTCCCGAGGTCGCTATGGATGGCCTGCGGCTGCCGCCCATCCGGCTTCGCCCGCATGCCTGAACCCGGCGTCACGGAGTTCAACGACCTCTTCTTTGGCATCCCCATGATCGTCGAGCCAAACAGCGGCCCCATCCCCAAGTCAGACAAGTTCCTGCTGGACGACATAACAAAATGGCGCGACGTCATCAAGAGGCCAAAGATCATGGACGAGATCGACTGGGAGAAAATGGCTAAGAAGGACTTGGACGGCCGCGACCCGGAGCTGCTTAAAATCGGCGGCGGCAGCGTTGGCAACGGTTACTTCATGATGCTGACGTACATGATGGGCTTCACGAACACACTAATTGCGTGCCTCGAAGAACCGGAGGAAGTCAAGGAGCTGCTGAACTTCATTCTGGAGCTGAACCTTGAGCTCGGTAAAGAGTACCTCTACTGGTACAAGCCGGATATGTACGTCATGGGCGACGACATCGCGCATGAGCGCGCGCCGTTTGTCTCGGAAGCTGTTTTCCTCGATCTCTTTGAGCCGATGTGGCGCGCCAACGTCGCGCTGTACAAAGAAGCCGGCCTGCCCGCAGAGCACCACAACTGCGGAGCGTTCTACCCCTTCGTCAAGTACATCGTCGATATGGGCTTCGACGCCTGGAATCCCGCGCAACCCAAGTTCAACGACCTGCCCGCCATCAAGAAAGAGTATGGCAGGAAGCTGGTGATCTGCGGCGGTTTCGAGAACAACGGCATGGTGTCCTGGGAGAATACGACGGAAGAAGAGATTCGCGCAGAGGTGCGCAAGACGATGGACGAGCTGGCGCCCGGCGGCGGGTTCGCCTTCGGCGGCGGCGTGCTTGGCGCGCCGGACAACCCCATGGTCATCGAGCGCAACGGCTGGATCACCGACGAGTACGAGAAGAACAAGTTTAAGTACTACTAAACAAAGGCAGCAAAGCTAAGCCCCGGGAGTTCACATAAGTCATGTGCCCCCGGGGCTCTTGTCTCTCTTGACGAGATTTCATCCAGTATGCTAGAATCACTTTACAGATCCTACCCATATTAAAGGAGGCTCAATAATGGACAGAGAATACCTGACTGCACCGTGCGGGCTGGACTGTTTCAACTGCAATGTGTTTGAGGAAAACCTAACAGATGAGAGCAAAGCAAAAATGGCGGATTATCGGAAAATTCCACTTGACGAGGTCGCCTGCAAAGGCTGCCGCGCCGAAGACGGTAAATGCCGCTACGCAGAATCCGATTGCGCCACATGGGAGTGTGCGAAAAGAAAGGGCGTCGCATATTGCTTTGAATGCGCTGAGTTCCCGTGCGGCTTGCTGGCTCCGTCCGCTAAGGGAGCAAACTATCCCCATAACATGAAAGTATACAACCTATGCAGAATGAAGCTGAATGGTATCGATGCATGGGCTGAAGAGTCGGCGAGCATCCGTAAACGGTACTATGAGGGCACTTTTGTTGTGGGGCAGGGCCCGGTACTTGATTAAAGCACATTATGAAGGTTCGCCCGGCAAAGGTAGCTTAACCGCTCGTGTCACCCAATAAGTTCGTGAAATCACCGTGCAGATGTCCTTACTCTGTCGGTATATCCGATAGTACCAGCAACGCGCAGCCTCGGGAGTTCACATAAGTCATGTGCCCCCGGGGCTTTCAAATAGCTCTGGTTCATTCTCGATCAGATCATTTGCAAGATACTTGTAATCCATGTACTCGATGCCATACTCGCCGCTGCCAATCTGTTGACACAACCTGCTCATGTAATACACTTCCATGGCGGCGCGGTTATCTATGCTTTTTATCCTTGCGATTTCCTTAATGATCTCTTCTTCCAAGAATACAATGAAAATATCACGCAACTCTTTCTTATCAGCAGCCATGTCACTTCACTCCATACGAATGGTTGAATCTCAGCTCAGAATCAATAAGTTCCTGATTAATAAGGCATATCTGATGACTCGTTTTGAATAGCTCGCAGTTGGTCTCCCTACTACGAGCGTAGAGCCGTGATAAACTATCATATTATCACTCCCCTATCGTGTAACAGCCCAGTAATGTCTTCTACTAGGTAATGCCGACCCAATGTATGGAGAGAGTCATAGCAACCGATAATATACTCATCCAGAACGCCCGACTCAGCAAGATATCGATACACAAGCGCAGTCGGCTTCTTGGCGAACTGCGAAATCTGGTTGATTATATAGACGCTGAATCTGAGCTGCTCATTGCTACAAGTCACCTTAACCCACCTAACTTCATCTCGCCAATGATGAGTAATGACAGCACTTTGAGCACCCTCACCTTCGTGAGCACACTACTCACTATTCACTACTTACAGCTCACTGCCTAATCGCACTCGGCGGAGGTTTGCGGGCCCTCGCCTTCCCAGTCTACGAAAGTGATGTCATGGTCGTGGAAAGCATAGATGTACTTTATGAGCCCGTACTCGATCTTGAAGATGTCCGTTACATAACCTGTCGGCGAGGACGGTTCCTGCGCGATCATGTGGTTCGTCGAAACGACGATCCCGGTTGCTTCGTCCACGACAGGGTACCTGCGCTTGATGCAGTCCCACTTAAACCTCGGAGTGATGTAGTTCGTCTTCATGCTGTTCGGGCTGTGCATCTCGTCAGTCACAGGCGTCCCGACTTCATAGAGCCTCGCGTCGGGGTGCATCGGCACAATGTCCGGGTCGATGAGCTTGTTCACGCCGTCCCAGTACTGCGCGGCGACTTTTATCATCTCCTTGCGCGGCGAGCGCGCGTCCTCGGGCAAAGCCGCTTCCAGCACGCGCGGCGGCGTCATGTCGACGGGGCGGACGCCCATGCCGGCTCCGGTCTCTTTGCGCGCGATCTCTTCGATCTCGCAGACTTCGCCATTGTCGTTGACAGTCAGGCGGGCGAAGTATATCCACCATTTCTGCGGGCCATGGTTGCCGTTTGGCAGCACTCCGTCGAAGTAGCGCGCGCTGATGTTGTTCGTCACGACTCCGCTGAAGCAGACTGTGTTCGTCACATCGTCGGCGAACGATTGCCTGTAGGGGATCCTGCGAGGCAAGCCCCAGATCTCGCCTGAGCCCAGCGGGGCCTGTGCCCCCTGATACGTAGATTTGCAGGCTTCAGCCATGCGCACCTTCGCAGGGTCGTCGTGTACAAGCGCTTCAAGGAAATTTGCCATGGTCACGAGTAGTTCTCTCTTGTTCATAAATAAATCTCCTAACTTTCTTGCAGCGGTCATAACACAGCGGGAAAATGGAATATTTTGTTCGTTGCTGCCTCCGGTGTGCTAGCTGCGTCTATGACCTAGTGCATATTATTATAGTAAATATTAAACAATTTCTACTATTGATATTGTACAAATATTAAAAATTCTACAAAAAACATTGACAAATACGCATATTTGCAGCTATACTCAAGGCACACTAAGAGGCATGTCCGCTAAGGGTTGATAATAAAATTTATTGCATTATCGCGAGATTGCAGGCATGCTACTCATCTTGAGAAGGCTTCCCGTTGACAGTATCCAGGTTCCGGATATGCATATATATCGTCGTAATCGTTACCCCAAGCACTTCGGCGCATATAGACACGCCTTTCTTCACGTTGAAAACGCCCATGTCGCTCAGAAGCCGGATGATTTCCTTCCTCTTGAACTTTGAAGGGATGTCCGGGTCGTTCATCACGGAAGTCTGGGCGTTGCGGACGGTTTCGTAGATTGTTGAATCATAGTTGCGCTCATCGTTTGAATGGTTCACGGAGTTAATGGCCGATAAGAACCCCGGCGGCGAGAATGTCTCGATAATTGAGGAAAACGGGGCGTTCATATGAAAGTTCAGGCATATCATACCAATCAGCTTTGCGCCGTCGCCAAGTATCCCTATTGAGGCCGACTTGATTACATCGCCTCCGTCGCCAAGGCTGAAGTTGACCAGAACCGGCTTATCCCCTTGCTTGCGCAGCGCATCGAGCTGCTCCACCGCCTGGACGGACAACTGGTCGTGCTCATCGTCCACCGAACGGCCGGAGTACTCTCCATTGACGATTCGGAGTATGAAACGGTCTCCTTTCCCAAGGCTGTGCACAACAATCTCATACGCATTGCCGAGGCAGGCGTTGAGGCCGTCGCAAAGGTCGCTGTATGACGCCAGCGTCTTCCTGTCGGAGTCGCTGAGCTTCACAAGATAGTCTTCGATACGCTTCTTCAATATGAGGTCCACCTTTCAGTCGCCGGTTTCACTAGTTAATTTACACATTTCAAACGGATATGTCAATATAATATGAGAGGAAGGTAATGAGCAGTGTTACGGAAAGTCGCGCTGGAGGAACATTTCGCCATACCGGAAACCATGGAAGGCGCGTTACTCTACGGCAGGGACTCGCCAAGCGTGCTTGGCATCCCGGAGCGCCTCCTGGATATGATGGACTACCGGCTCATGGAGATGGACGAAAACGGGATCGAACTCACAATACTGTCCCTCAACTCGCCGGCTATCCAGGAGATCTACAAAGTCCCGGACGCTATTGAGACAGCCCGAATAGCGAATGACCGGCTTGCCGAAACAGTCGAGAAGAGGCGCACACGTTTCCGGGGCTTCGCCGCGCTGCCTATGCAGGACCCTGAGGCTGCTATCCTGGAGCTGCGCCGCGCCGTCACGGAACTGGGGATGCTTGGCGTCCTTGTAAACGGCTTCTCCCAGATCGACTCGCCCGATAACGATGTCTACCTGGACGACCGCAGGTACGATCCATTCTGGTCCGAGCTCCAGAAGCTCGACGTGCCATTCTACCTGCACCCAAGGGAACCGATGCCCGGCAATGTCAAGATGCTCGAGAACCATTACTGGCTGCACGGAGCTGCCTGGGCATTCGGGGTTGACACCTCGACTCACGCCCTGCGAATGATGTCGAGCGGGATTTTCGACAGGTATCCCCGGCTGAAACTGCTCATCGGGCATCTCGGGGAGGGTTTGCCGTTTCTCGTCTGGCGCTGCGACAATATGCTGAGCAAGCGCAAGCGCGGTATGCCTGCAAAGCATTTGATGGCATATTACATGAATAAGAACGTCTGGGTAACGACCAGCGGCCAGTTCCACACCCCTCCGCTAATATGCACGATGCTGCAGATGGGCGCCGACCGCATCCTGTTCTCAACGGACTATCCATTCGAAGAGATCAGCGACGCGAGCAACTGGTTCGACGCTTGCCCAATCAGCGAGTCGGACAAGCGCAAGATCGGCCGCCAGAACGCAATCGACCTGTTCAAGCTGGATATTAGGTAGCTACTGCAAGGTTGCACCGCATAGTACGGAGTGGTAGCCCTGGAAGAGAGAAGTGCCCTGATAACGGCAGCGGTTTAGGCCAACGGTTTTCAGAAGGCGTTCGCGTTGCTGTGCTTTCTACGGCTTCTTTACATTGCGCAAAGACGCTGCCGCCATAACGGCGGCAGTCAAGCGGCAGTTAGGCCCAGCATGTCATTGAGGTTCCTGATTTTCTTTTCCTTTTTCAAGTGCTGCAATTGTCTTAAGCCTATTCGTAAACCCTTTGATGAAAAAGAGAAAGATTGCGAGCGCGATGAGGAGCGGAGCGATACCCGCCAGTATTGCAGTAGAATAGTTTGTCGAGCTGACCACGATGCCGCCCCAAATCGGACCGATCCAATTGCCTGTATCTATGCCGGCATATAGCGTGTTTGTCGCGACTGCCCGCCTCGAAGCAGTCTCTGTCTGGACGCACATAGATTGCAGTCCCGGCAACACAATCCCGCTGCCGAGTGCGGAAAGCGCAGCGCCGACTAGTACCATCGGTAGAGTGGTGCTTCTGGAGATAATCACAAGAGCCAGCGCAAGAATAGCCATACCGGGGGGCAATACCTTCTTAACTCCGACGCGATCCATGATTCTACCGCTCATAGGCCTCGTGCAGAGCATGACGATTGCCGTTGTGGTCGAAAAAAGGCCGATGTTCGGAATGCCCACTTCGTTAGCAAACGGGTCGAGAAAACTCCTGTATCCCGAGTTGGCGGCATTGGCAAAGAGAACTACGAGAGCCATGGGTATTGCATGCTTGGATATGATTGTCTTGTACCATTTGTCAGTATTGACAAGCTCTGCTCTTTTCTCGTCATACTTTATCAGAAACAGAGGTATTACGGCGACAGCGAGCATTGCGGATGCAAAGAAGAACGCTATCTTGTATCCGAGCAAGACGCCTTCCGCACCGCTGCGTATGGAAGATCCGAGATCCCTCAGCCAAAGGCCGAAGTTCGGGCCTATAGTCTGCATCAGGATGCCACCCAGACCATACATAGCGATGCCGGAGGTCATTTTATCCTTTGGAAGGCTATCGACTGCAATGTTCATGGTAAGTGAACCCATGAAAGAGTACTGTACTCCCTGAATAACCCTGAATGCTATGAATGCCTCCGTCGTATTGAAAAGCGCGTATCCGAGGTTGACGATGCCGCCTGTGAAGTACACGAATATTAGCAGATTCCTTTTATTGAGTTTCGTAATCAATGGGCCCGCGACCGGTCGCATCGCCAGCGCAACCCCGAAGTACAGCCCCACTATGTTACCCATTACGATTGCGCTGACTCCGAGGGTATCCGTTGCATACCGGGCAATCAGGATGTTAACTGTCTGCTGAGCAAAAGACTGGCATGTCTGAGCAAGGAACATACACACGAACGTACGGTTCCACACAGATGTTTTAGATGGGTTAGGCAAGATCTATCAGCTTCCTTCATTGCTTTTACACTTTAATAAAATAACGTTTGTTCACCCGCATCGCGCGTGTTTGACATGTACGATTATAACGGTTACTACAAGATTTAACAAGAGACAAGAGACAATCTCATATTTCCACTACACTCTGCTAATGCAATTGCACAGAAAACTGTTGACAAAACTGCTCGCGGGGTGTTTAACTGGACTTTGATATGAAGCTTATCAATTGAACGCATAAGGAGAGTTTTGCTATGAATCACAAGCACGTTTTCAGTCCGATTGAAGTAAGGGGAATCTATTACAAGAACAGGCTGTGCTTCGCTCCTCCGGGGTGCCTGGGCGCGGGGGACGACAACGGATTTGTCACTCCGTTCCTCGTCGAATGCTTCAGGCCCTATGCTAAGGGAGGAGCTGCGGTCGTCAATGTCGGCAATGTCTCCATCGACATCACCGAGAGTAACGATGAGAGCCAGGGCGGCCAGCTCGATATGCGTTTTGACGAGTGCATAGCCCCGATGTCGACCTTTGCCATGATGTGCAAGCAGTACGGCGCGCACGGCCAGATGGAGATCAATCACGACGGCGCCATGCAGGGCAACATCCGCTACTCGAAAGCGGGCGAGAACGGTTTTGCTCCTTCAGCGATGATTACGGCAGCGGAACGCGTGCGGGCAAGGCGCGACAATCGCGAGCCGATACCGACTCGCGAGATGAGCAAAGCTAAAATCGAGGAAACAGTCCAGAAGTTCGCGAATGCCGCACTGCGCGTGAAAAAGGCAGGCATGGACTCCATGCTGCTGCACGGCGGCCACGGGAACCTGCTGCCGCAGTTCTTCAGCACCTTCTACAACAGGCGAGAGGACGAGTACGGCGGATCCGCCCATAACCGGGCCCGTTTCGCGGTTGAGGTGCTGGATGCGATAAGGCAAGCCGTTGGCGAGGACTTCGTCATTGAATACCGCATATCCGCAGATGAATATAAAGAAGGGCATATGCACTTCAAGGATACATTGGAGTTCATCGATATCGTCAAGGATAAGGTTGATATTTTCCATGTTTCGGGCGGCTTGCACGATACCATGGGCGACCCGGCGGGCATGAGCCCGATGCACCTGCCTTACACGTTCCCGAACATGTATAACGTGCATTGGTCCGGCGAGATCAAGAAAGTATTCCCGAATGTTCTGCTGACAACCGTCGGTGCGATTATGGACGTCAATCAAGCTGAGGACATCGTATCAAGCGGGACGGCGGACTTCGTAGCTTTCATGCGCGCGCTTTTGGCCGACCCGGATATGCCGAATAAGTATGCCGAGGGATGCGGCGACGACCACAGGCCCTGCATCCGGTGCGGCTGCCGTTTCCCGGACAAGTACGGAGTCTTCAACCGTTTCGACTGCTCCGTTAACCCGTTCCGCAGCAGGCAGGCGAGCTTTCCGGATAACAGGGCGCCTCTTGCCGACGTCAAGAAGAAGATAGCGGTAATCGGCGGCGGGCCGGCCGGCGTCCAGGCCATGATGACGCTGGTCGAACGCGGGCACGACGTCACGCTCTACGAGAAGGAAGCAGAGATAGGCGGGAATCTTCGTTACGCCTCGCTAGACCCGAGGAAGCTAGACATCAAGCGGTACCTCACGTATCTGCAGACCCAGGTAAAGAAGACAACAGCCAAGGTGCTGCTCAATACCGAAGCAACACCGGAGCTGCTGTCTAATGAAGGCTACGATGCGGTTCTCGCTGCCATAGGCTCACTACCCATTAAGCCGGATATCCCGGGTATCGACAAACCTCACGTCTTCTGGGCGCCCGACGCCGAGGGCGAAGGCACTTCAGTAGGTAACAAGGTCGTCATGATCGGTGGCGGCGGCGTCGGCGTGCAGGCTGCCGTCCGCTTCGCAATGGAAGGCAAGGACGTAACTATCATCGAAATAGCTGACAAGCTCACGTTTGGATTATCGACAAGGGGTATGGGCGGCTCTCTGGAACTCACAAAAGATCTCGAAGATTACAATGTCAAGGTCCTGCTCAACCACAGGGTTGACTGCATAGGCGATGATGCCGTTACCGTGACAGACTCGCTGTCAGGTGAGCAGAGGACGATTGATGCCGATACTGTGCTCTACGCCGTCGGCATGAAATCGCTGACGAAGGAGTCTCAAGCATTCAGAAGCTGCGTGCCGAACACGAGGCTCTACATCATCGGCGACGGCTTTGATCAGGCGGAGATCCGAAGCGCGGTTAACAGCGCCTTCAGCATCGCCGCCGAGCTATGATGCCTTGGAGTTCCGGGAATACGACGCCAATGCAAAGCAGGGCAACGCCTATCAGCGACAGCGCAGTTACCGTCTCACCCAGAAGCAAGTGCCCCGAGAGTACGGCGGCAGGGAGTTCAAGGGCAGTCAAAATGGCGACTGTTCCACCCTTTAAGCGCTTTGCGGCCACTGCAAGGCATATTAGGGGGATAATACTGAAAACAAGCGCCATAATAAGACCTCCCGGAGCGATAGCGATGACATCGCAATCTCCTGCATAGAAGCCCGGCGCCAGCAACGACGCTGCAACTACGCCTGGTACGCCAATGTAGAATGCCCGCGTAACAGGAGGGGTCTGTTTCGCGACCTTACCGTTGAAGTTCAGGAAAGCAGCGTACAGCAGTGCGCAGGTTAGCGATAGCAGAACGCCGGGCAGATTTAGCTCTAGCCCTCCGCCGTTTCCAACTATCTCGCCGACAAACCCGCTCCCGAGAAAAGCGCCGGCTATCACGAACGCTACCGAAGCGACGACCAGCCTGCCGGGGAGCTTCCGCTCAATGACGGACTGAATGACGACCGCCATCCACACGAACTGGAACTGGATCGTTACAGCCTGCCCTACAGTTAAGAGGTTAATCCCGTACAGCAAGGCTATAGTCGACAAGGAGTTCATCAAGCCCAGTATCAGCAGCAGGAGCAGTTCTCTCGCAGGGGGGCGTTTTTCTCGCCGGATCAGCATTACCGCGCCCAGGATGGCTGACGCTATTACGAACTGGGAGATTATAACATGGCGAATGTCGAACCCCCAACCAATTACTATCTGGTTGAGGGTTCCACCCAGGCCAAATGATACCCCGGTCACGGCAGCCGCTATGCTCGCGGCGAAGCTACTTGTTTTCGATGGATGTGCGCCCATTCACTTTGAAACCTCTATCTTCACGTCGTTGTGACATCAGCAACTCGCCCGGGATTTACGTCGTCTCTTGTTATCCAGTCCCTGAACCTCCAAAACGCATATAGTGGAATTATCCTGCCGGTCATCTCGTCAAGCGATGTAAGGACAGACTTCTCGGGATTGTATCTCTTGCAATACTCTGTTATCGAACGCGCGCGCTTTGCAGATCCGGACTTCACCTCAATAGGAATTATGTGCTTGCTATCATCCTGGACAACGAAGTCCACTTCCGCTTTCGCGGTGCCCTCCGCCGTCCAATAGTACAAATCTTTTTCCTTATGCTTACCGTAAATACGCTTTAGCTCGCAAGCAACGAAGTTCTCCGCCATCGCGCCTTTGAATTCGCTATAAGCAGGGGAGTCATCAAAGAGTATTGAAGATGGCAAGTCAGCGTGCCGCCTCAACAAGCCAATATCAGACATATACAGTTTGAAATATGTGTGGTCTGCATAGGCCGAAATGGGGTATCCAGGCTTTTCTATGGATTCAACTTTATATACCAGGCCCGCGCCGACAAGCCACATTAGCGCATCCTCTAAATCCTTTGCCCTCCAGCCTTTCTTCACATGGCTGAAAATAAACTTGCGGTTCTCTCTAGCCAGTTGGCTTGGAATAGATTGCCATACTGCGGAGATCTTCGGGTAGTCTTTTGTGTCGGCGTATTTCACAAAGTCCTTCTGATAGCCAATCAGTATCTCATCCTGCTTTTTTTCGACTTCTTCTATGCTGTTAGTATCTATCCAAGCCTGTACTGCTTCGGGCATTCCTCCAACAGCATGATAATCTCTGTATTTTTCCATTAGTTCATTTCTAAACGATTTCCAGGCGCTATCTTCAAATGAACTCTTGCTCAGTTCCTCTGCGAGCATCTCATTTTGAGCATATAAGAACTCATAGAAACTCATTGGGTAGAGGGTCAAGAACTCCACTTTTCCAACCGGGAACGACGTTCCCTTTTTCATTGCTACACCCAGCAAAGAACCAGCTGAAACGATATGGTACTCAGGGGTGTCCTCAAAAAAATACTTTAGCGATGCTACCGCGTTCCCGCATTCCTGTATCTCGTCAAGTATTATCAAGGTCTCATGAGGTTCAATCTTCTTTCCGCGGGCAAGCCCCATATCCTTCATTATTCTTACCGGGTCAAGATCCTGCTCAAAGAACACCTTGGCTTTGGCGTCCTTGTCAAAACGGCAGTAGACAACATCGTCGTAATACCGACCGGCGAAATCGTTAATTAAGTATGTCTTTCCGCACTGCCTAACCCCCTGAATTACAAGCGGCTTCTTGTCCGGATTTTCTTTCCATTTGACTAGATCCTGCATCAGCATACGTTCCATTGCTTTGCCTCCGGTTGTTGTTGTTGCTATTTTAGCCGAGAATCGCAATATTGTCAACAATTTGCGAATATTGCACCATAATTTGCGCAAAACTACTGCATTATTATAGTTTAACCGAAGGAGCGAATCATATTTCAACCAGCGCGTCATTCCCCTTGGAGCGCTGGCGAGTACATAGCAATCGCCTGTATAGAAGCCCGGAGAAAAATGCGACGCAACTTATGCCGTCAAATCAGATTACACGGGATGAATGAGTTATACTCATCAATCGGCATTACTTCTTCGCACAGGCAGACGATTCCTCCGCAACCGCGCTCCGATGGCGCCTTGCCTAACAGGTCGAACTTCTTAACCTCTCGTCGGTCAGGTTTCGCAGACTTCTTGATTTCCAGTGGATGGATCAGGTTGCCCTGTTCGACTAAAATGTCAATCTCCTTCGCGTTCGAATCCCGATAATACGAAAGGTTCGCTTTGCTCGGAGCATAATCATAATGCTTTATCAGTTCAGACACGACATGGTTCTCAAAGTAGTGTCCGCTCGCTGCTCCGTTCATCAGCGTTTCGCGTGTCGGCCACATTGAGAGGTGAGCTGCCAGACCGGTGTCGTAAAAGTATAGCTTCGGGGCCTTGGTTAGTCGTTTTAGTTCGTTGTTAGAATAAGGTTGTAGTAGATATATAATGCCAAGCCCCTTTAGTAGCCTAAGCCATTCCTTAGCGGTGGGCTGAGAGACTTCAGCTGAGTCCGCAAGCGTTTTGAAATTAGTCTGCTCAGAAATGAGTGCTGCACATGCCTTTAGAAACCTCCCGAAACGCAGAGTATCTGTTACTCCGCCAAGGGTTGTAGCGTCCCGCATGAGGTAGGTGTCCACATACGAATCATAGTACTCCTGGCGTTGTTCCTGATCAGCATATAGAGCCTGCGGCATACCTCCGCGCCATATATGGTCAAAGACATCAATTATATCATTCTTCGGAACCTGTTCCTGTCGTTCTTGCAAGCATGACAATGAGAAGTCAAGCTCATTTGCAAAACTAATGTTGTCTTTCTCGTTCTTGGAGAAGCTATGCAGTTCAAGAATGCCGATACGACCCGCAAGAGTTTCCCGGACGTTCTTCATCATATCAAACCTCTGCGACCCGGTAAGCCAGAATAGCCCTTTATCTTCGCTCTGATCACATTGAACCTTGATTTGAACAAACAGTTCGGGAGCATACTGCACCTCGTCGATGATGATGGGAGGCTTGTATGTTTGAAAGAACAAGGTCGGATCCGTCTTCGCGAGGTCGCGTGCATTGAGATTATCTAAAGTGACGTAGGTTCGTTTCTCCCCCTCAGCTAAATGCCGGAGCATGGTAGTCTTCCCGACTTGCCGCGCTCCGGTTACCAAGACAGCTTTGAAGAATGAACTCATATGAGTGAACTTTCGCTCCAAGGTTCTGTGAATGTAATCCATGGCCCAACCTCATTTGTAGGATAATATAAAGTGCATCTTATTTTATCATAACTTTATATTTCGTCAAGCCTTTGTTGCGTCACCTTTGTCATTTGTTGCGTCACCTTTGTCACTAATAAGTGCGTTATCGGGAGTGAGCGCCAAGTTTTCGACGCGTCTCAAATAGCAACCCAATAAGGTCTTCATAGTATGGGATGAACTCGCCGCTATCGAGCATTTGAAATATCTCGTCCTTAGTCGCCCATTTGACCCTTTGGACTTCTTCATATTGTAACTGCAAACTATCTATATCAACCTCTGCTTCGATGAGGTAGTAGTCATCAAATCCATACTCATAGTTTACAGTGAGATGCGGGCGAGCTTCACTTAGATCAATTACATAGCCAAGTTCCTCAAGCAGCTCTCTCTCCGCCGCCGATTGGCTACTGTCGCCAGCCGTAGCGCTGCCGCCAACCGTAATATCCCACAAGTTCGACCAGCCTTCCTTGAAAGGCTGTCGTTGTTGGATTAGCATTTCCCCATTTGAGTTGAAAATGCAGACATGGATTACCAGATGGTAAGCCCCTTCTGGAAATGGATCTCCGCGTACCATAATATCACCGGTCTTTATACGATCCCGATTGTAGATATCCCACAATTCCAAATCGTTGCCCTCCAAATCAGCACAGCTCATAATGCTGTCGTTCCACTTTCTGACATAAATAAATTCGGAAACTTTCTCTTCATGTTATCTCCATTCGCTATGCTGCAGCGCGGCTTGAGGTTATCTCAAGCCGCTACTCGTTCTTCGCAATGAACTTGCCTGTCAGGTACCCGAACGTGAGGCAGCAGCCGTAGTTATGCCCCGCGATGCGGAAGTTGTAGCAGTTTGCGTACATATCGCCGATCATAGTTCCTGCTGCGTACAATCCGCCGAGCGGCACGTCGTTCTCGTCGCAGATCTGCATATTGTGATTCGTCCTGGGTCCTCCGAAAACGGAGAAGAACCGGTACTCGTCGATTTTCCCGCCGTAGAACGGCGCTTGACGTATTTCTTGCAGGTATTTCGGCTTCTTGCAAAAGTCCGTGTCCACGCCGGCTCTGCACAGCTCGTTGTATCTTTTTATTGTCGCGAGCGTTGTCTCATGCGGCAACCCCAAGCCTGCAACGACTTCTTCGATCGTGCCGCCCTTGACAATGTTGCCGTTTCCCACTCCCGCTTCCCAGCGCTCGATAACTTTTTCCGGAGGAGTGTCGTCGCTCCCCCTCGTGCTGCCATGCGCCTGCCAGCCGATGTCATAAGCGTAGTTCGTGCCCCAGATTGCATACGCTGTCTGATCCGGTTCTCGCAGCACCGCCTGGGCGGTGTACGGTGCGTTCGAATCTTCGTTCATGAACCTCTCGCCATTTTTATTGATGCGGATCCCTCTGTGGGCTCCGTATGGCATGTTAGAGCAGGTGCGGCTCCCTTGTATGAGCGGGGCGTTCGGGAACGTCCTCTGCCACGCGGCGCCGGCCCACAGAGCCATCCTATGCCCATCGCCTTTGTACAGCCCCTTTTCCACAAACGCGGCGTCATAATCAACATCGTCGTTTATGAAGTACTTCGCGTATGACGGGCAGTATTTCGCCATCATGTCTCGATTAGCTGAAAAATCGCCGGTAGCAAGAACAACAGCTTTTGTAGCTTCGTACTTAATCAACCTGCCTTCGCTGTCTTCTGCTATAACGGCTGTGACCCGCTCTCCGGACTTGACCAGTTGCTTTGCGATATTGCGATAGGCGACAGTCCCGCCTTTCGCCAGAAAGTTTTTCTCCAGCGCTTTGAGCGCGAAAGTGATGCCTATGCCCGCAAAGCTTACGTTCTCGCCCATGAAAGCGTGCGTCCCGATTGGCTGATACGTTGGGCTCTGGGGGTCGTCGACGTTTCCATTTTCGAGCACTACCTTCACGCCATCGGCTTCGAGCATATCGATTAGCCAGTTCATAGCTGTCTCGCTATTGTTATGGAAGCTGTACCATTTCCTTTGATCTACGTTGTATGACGACGACGCGAACTCTTGCAGATAGAAATCAGTCGCGTCAAACCTGGGGTAACCGAGCCGTTCCATGACTTTACTGTATGTGGCGAAAACTGAGCCGCCCCTGCCGACCGGTTTACTGCTGGCTGTCACAATAGTTGTTTTCAGCCCTTCCTCTGTCGCTGACAGAGCTGTGCACAGCCCCGACATCCCCTCGCCTACTACAACGACGTCGCTTGTGACCGTTTCCGCAATCTCGCTATCGTCGATCGGCGCGGGAGGGATTTCAAAACTCCATTTTTTCGCGGCAATGTCCGCGTTTAGTAATAATTCTTCAGACATACGGATCATCTTCCCTTCCACCCTCGACTAATTACAGCAGCCAGTCAGTCGCCTAAGCTGTATGTAGTTACGCCTGTATTAACGTTTGGTTGACGCTAATACAGGCGTATGCTACTTGCCTAACTTAAGGCAGGATTACGTCTTGCTCCCTCAGGCTGCTTTGCAGTGCCTTGATGTCGACATCGCGAACCTCGATATTGCCCGCAGAAGCCTGCGCGGCAGCGGTTCCCGCAGCTTGTCCGAACGCGATGCAGTGCGGAATCAGATTATAGTATTCAGAAACGTGCAAATCCATAGATGTCGCACGGCAGGCTACGAGCAGCCCATCCACGCCTTTGGGTACAAGACAGCGATACGGAACATGCAGAGCCTCTCCCCTGTACTCACGGAAAGACGGAGTCCATGGGAACAGGGCGATTGTGTCGTCATGGGTCTTTCCGGCACTGATGTCCTCTTGGTTAAGCATATACTCGCCTATTACCCTGCGGCTGCCTCTGGTGCCTAGCTGCGGGCTGGATAGGACTAGATAGGCTTTCTCAAACCCGGGTGTATTTGCCCTCCTGTAATCCAACGTTGCTTTCATCTTCTTTCGCCCGGCAAACTCAACGCTCGTCAAGTTCTCAACGTCGCACTGGTCGCAATCCTGGCGCGGGTGGTACCACATCAGGCTCTCTTGATTATGAATGTGGCTAAGTATCTGGCTTGGATGGCCACCTGTCGCAACAAGCTCCTTAGCCTGCGCGGCGTATTCTTCAGCCCCTGTTGTGGAGTTTCTCCATTCGTCGAACCTAGCCAAGTCGACGTTAGCTATCCAAAAGCAATGTGAAGCAGCGGATATCCTCATTCCCTTTGGAATGAATGCATCAAAGTCTGCGCCGGCGCTCGGCAGAAGGTCGCCGTCACCGGTGCAGTCTATGACAACCTTGCCAAGAATTGCTTGTCTGCCGGACTTGCTCTCGAATACTACCCCGACTACTTTCTTTCCTGTGGAATCCACAATAGCAGATGTGCCCCATGAGTGAAGATATGTTTTAATCCCTTCCGCTTCGACCATCTCGTCATAAACTATTTTTAGCTCTTCGGCATCAACATGCGCAGCATAGTTCACATAATAGCCTCCATCGCAGAAAAAGGAAGCGTTTCTGAAGTACTTAACTTCCTCAGGATCTTTCGATCCCCATTTTTCGCGCGGTGGATGGAAGCAGGCGTCGCGATCCCTAAGCCGCTGGATTGACTCCTCGCATATCCCGTTAATGAGTATGTTCCCATCGCTATCCGCCATGTTTGGGAAGATAGTCACCAGCCCGCCGGTGGCCATTCCCCCTAGGCAACCATATCTCTCGACCAGTATAGTTTTCGCACCGCTTCTTGCTGCGGAAACCGCAGCTCCCATGCCTCCGGGGCCGCCTCCGACTACGATTACGTCCGCTTCGTCGCATATGTTCAGTTTCTTTACAGGTTCGGTGACGACTCCTCCGGTAGCAACAGCGGGAGACCAACTGGAGTCGGCGGTGTTGATTGCTTCTTTTGAATGATTCTGCATTTTCTCCACCTCAATTCATATTTTCAGGTTAACCACCTTTAGCTACATACATATCCCATTATTGCACTCGCTTACTTGCACCTACAGTCTACCTGTTAAACTATCAGCGAGTTGCATACAGTACGCAAGCGCACGACCATAGCTGTTACCGTTCAGTAAGAGCGGGTAATCAACTGCGTACATACCTCCAGCAACGTTCCCGACTGCGTACAGTCCGGGTATCGGGTTACTGTCGCTTCCGATAACATTCAGGTTCGCGTCAACCATCGCGCCTCCAAAGACGTCGAGCAGCGACGGTCCCCACTTAAGAGCGTAAAACGGTGGCTCGGATATCGTTGTCAGCAGTTCGCTGCGTTTTCCAAAATCGACGTCGTCGCCCTGCGCTACTAAAGCATTGTACCTATTGACAGAAGCGAGTAAATTGTCGACGGGTACGCCAATCTTTTTCGCTAGCTCCTCG
>WRJQ01000001.1 GCA_009778485.1 Oscillospiraceae bacterium | reverse complement strand
ACTTCGTTGTCAAAACTTGCAAGGCTCCAAGCATTACTGCGTTTTGACGCCTCGTCTGCTGGCAAAAATACTGTGGCAATTTTGTTCAACTTATTTATCAACAGCTCCTTATTATTTCAAGAGAGCGTTCTGCCGTCGCCAGGTTCCTGTTGCGTTTGCCTCTTATCTTGCCCTCGGGCTGCTTTATTATGCCAAAGTTGATATTCATCGGCTGAAAGTCCGACACGGCGCCGCCCGAAGTGTACAGAGCGAGGGCCCCGATGGCAGTTTCTGCCGGGAAATCGACCGGTGGCAGCCCCTTTAGTTCGCGAAGCGTTTCGATCCCTGTCAAAAGGCCCGAGGACGCCGACTCCACATAGCCCTCGACACCCGTAATCTGACCCGCGAAACTGACGCGCGGCAGATGCTTCAGGCGGCCGTACCTGTCGAGTATTTTCGGGGAGTCAAGGTAGGTATTGCGGTGCATTACGCCGTAGCGCATATACTGCGCCTCGCGGAGCGCGGGGATCATCCCGAATACCCGCCTCTGCTCCGGGAATTTCAGATGTGTCTGAAAGCCCACGATGTTGTACAGGGAACCTTCGGCGTTGTCCTGCCTGAGCTGGACGACCGCATACGGTTCCCTGCCTGTGGCGGGGTCAGGCAGGCCGACAGGCTTCATAGGGCCGTACCTCATTGTGTCGGGCCCGCGTTTGGCCATAACTTCAATGGGCAGGCACCCTTCAAAGACGAGCTTTTCCTCGAATCCGTGTATCTGCGCCGTCTCGGCGTTTATTAGTTCGCTGCGGAAAGACTCGTACTCTTCCCGCGTCATAGGGCAGTTGATATACGCAGCTTCGCCTTTGCCGTAGCGCGAGGCGTAGTACGCATGGCCCATGTCGATGCTCTCGACAGCGACGACAGGCGCGGCGGAATCGAAAAAGCTCAAAAGGCCGCTGTCCGGAAGGAGCGACGCCAGCGCGCCCGCCAGGCTGTCGGCGGTGAGCGGGCCGGTCGCTATAATCACCCTGCCTTCAGGGATTTGCGTGACCTCCCTGTGGCTGACGTTTATCAGCGGGTGTGCCTCTATCGAAGATGTGACCAGCGAGGAAAACTTCGTCCTGTCGACTGCGAGGGCCCCGCCTGCCGGTACTTTCGTTTCGTCGGCGCAGCGCATAATAAGGCTTCCAAGCAAACGCATCTCTTCTTTGAGCAGCCCGACCGCGTTTGAAATGTCGTCGCCTCTGAACGAGTTCGAGCACACGAGCTCGGCGTAGTCCGCCGATACGTGAGCGGGCGACATTTTTGCCGGTTTCATCTCGGCCAGTTCGACCTCTACCCCGCCGGCAGCGAGCTGCCATGCCGCTTCGCAGCCTGCCAGGCCGGCGCCGACGACTGTGACTTTCATTCCGCGACGGCCGCCGGTTTCTTCTTGTACTTGCGCATGTCTTCGGGCACGAACGCCGGGCAGCCTTCGTTTATGCAAAACGGCTTACGGGAGCCTCTGCCTGATGTCTTGAACATCGTCTGCCCGCATTCAGGGCAGTTGTCCGCGACGGGGACGTCCCAGGTTATGAAGCCGCATTCTTTCAGTTTCTCGCAGGCGTAGTAGGTGTGGCCGTTCTTTGAGGTCCTTTTAAGTATGCGCAGCCCGCATTTCGGGCACTTGCCCGGCATCTCCACGACGATAGGCTTCGTAAAGCTGCATTCCGGGTATCCGGGGCAAGCGAGGAACCTGCCGAAGCGGCCGGACTTTACCACAAGCTGCCGCCCGCAGAGATCGCAAACTTCGTCGGAGACTTCGTCGGGTACTTTTATACGCGCTGCGTCAGGAGCCGCTTCCGCGCTGTCGAGCGATTTTTTGAGATTCTCATAGTACGAGGCCAGGACGTCTTTCCATTTGTCCTTGCCTTTTTCGATACTGTCGAGCGACTCTTCCATCCTGGCCGTGAATTTCAAGTCGACGACGTCGGCGAAACTGTCGACCATAAATCCGGTCACTGTGTCGCCCAGGGGCGTTGGCCTGAGGTTCTTGCCTTCCTTTACCACATACTCGCGGTCGATGATAGTCGATATCGTCGGCGCGTACGTGCTCGGGCGGCCTATCCCCGTCTCTTCCATCGCGCGGATAAGCGTCGCCTCGGTATAGCGTGCCGGAGGCTGGGTGAACTTTTGCTCCTGCTTGACGTCTTTGAGGTCGAGCGGGTCGCCCTCGGTCATATCCGGCAGCGGCGCCTGCTTCTCATTGCTCTCGTCGTCCGAACTCTCTTCGTATACGGTTGTGAAGCCCGGGAACTTTTTCTCCATCCTGTTCGCCCTGAATATGTATCCCGCCGACTCCGCGTCTACCGTTACGCTGTCGTATACGGCAGCCGCCATCTGGCTGGCTACGAACCGGCCCCATATCAAGCGGTACAGCCTGTACTGGTCATTCGTGACGCTGCCTTTGATTTGTTCCGGAGTTATATTCACGCTGCTCGGGCGGATAGCTTCGTGCGCGTCCTGCGCGTTGCTTTTTGACTTGTATTTGTTTGGCTGGTCGGGGTAATATTCCTTGCCGTAGGTGTTGGTGATGTAGTCCTTCGCCTCGCCCGCCGCTTCGTCCGATATGCGAAGGGAGTCCGTCCTCATGTATGTAATCAGGCCGACTGAGCCTTCGCCCTTGATGTCGAGGCCTTCGTAGAGCTGCTGCGCGGTAGACATTGCCCTCCTGGGCGTCATGCCGAGCCTCCTGGAGGCTTCCTGCTGCAGCGAAGATGTTATGAAGGGCGGCGATGGGGACCTTTTCCTGTCGGCTCGTTTTACTGAGCGAACGGAGAACGGGGATTTGCGCACCGCTTCGACCACGGCGTTCACTTCGCTCTCGCTTGTCAGTTCCATTTTTTTCTTTTCTGTGCCGTAAAAAGCGGCCGTGAAGAGCGCGGGTTTGCCTTGCGTCATAAGGTCGACGTTCAGCAGCCAGTATTCTTCCGGCACGAAGTCGCGTATTTCGTTCTCCCTGTCGACTACCATCCTCGTAGCGACGGACTGAACGCGCCCTGCCGATAGGCCCCTGCGTATCCGCTTCCACAGCACCGGGCTGACTTTATAGCCGACTATGCGGTCGAGTATGCGCCTCGCCTGTTGCGCGTTGACAAGGTCTTCGTCTATCGGGCGAGGGTTCTCGATGCTGCTGCGGACGGTGTTTTTGGTGATTTCGTTAAATGTGACCCGGTATGTCGCTTCGTCGGGTATCTTCAGCAGCTCTTTCAGGTGCCATGATATGGCTTCGCCTTCCCTGTCGGGGTCTGTCGCCAGGAAGACTTTCGCGCTGCCCCGGGCGGCTTTGCGGAGTTCTTCGATGGTGGCCTCGCGGCTTTTTACCGGCTGGTAGTCTGGTATGAAGCCGCCTTCGATGTCGACCCCGAGCTTGCTTTTGGGCAAGTCGCGCAGGTGTCCCATGGACGCCGTTACTTTGTACCCGTCGCCCAGGTATTTGCTGATGGTTTTCGCCTTGGCGGGTGACTCGACTATTACAAGATTACTCTTTTCTTTCGCCATTTATATAATACCCTTTCTGTTTCAGCAACAGTTTCTGTTCAGCATAGTGAGTAGAGCTGTCCGGCGCGCCGCGCGCATCCTTTGATTTCGAGCATTGTAAGCGCGGAAAGGACGCGGTTCGCCGGCAGCCCGGAGGCGAGGACTATGTCGTCAACCAGCAGCGACTTCTTGCCTATAGCCTCCGCCGCCAACCGCTCGTCCCCTTCGAGCTGCGCAAGGATAGCATCCAGGTCAATATATTCTACGACGCCTTTGTTGTCAATCCCTTTTTCCGGATTTACGATCATGGGGAAAAGGTCCTCGTACTCTTCGATAATATTCTCCGCTGACAGCAGCGGTATGGCGCCCTCCCGCAGCAGCGCGTTTGAGCCTTCGCAGCTCTTCGCGTCTACGTTCCCGGGCATGGCAAAAACGTCGCGCCCTTGCTCAAGCGCTCTGGTTGCGGTTATCAGCGCTCCGCTTTTCTTAGGCGCTTCCAGCACGGCGACTCCGAGCGAAAGCCCGCTTATTATCCTGTTCCTGGCGGGAAAGTGCCCCGCGAGCGAGGGCGTCCCCGGCGGGTATTCGCTGATGACCGCGCCATTGGCCGCGACGGCGTCATAGAGTTCCTTATTCTCAGGCGGGTACACGACGTCGGTCCCTGAGCCTATCACTCCCAGGACGCCGCTCCCACCGCGAAGCGCGCCGCGCGCCGCGGCTGTGTCTACTCCGCGAGCCAGCCCGGTCGCAATCAGGAACCCCCTGCGGGCAAGGTCGCAGGCTATGTTCTCCGCTGTCGCGATGCCATAGGGGGTGCAGTTTCGCGTTCCGACGATTGCGATGACCGGAAGTTCGTCGACAGCGGGCAGCCTGCCCCGCACATAAAGCACGATGGGCGGGTCGTATATATACTTCAGCCTTTCGGGGTATTCCGAGTCGTGCAGGGCAATCGGCCGGCAGCCTTTTTCGGCGCAGGCTGCGAGAATCTTGTTGGCGGCGTCGAGGTTCTTGTCGCAGAGTTTTGAGCGGTCGCCCGATTTTAGGCCCTCGACGTACTTGTACTCCTCTGTGCCGGCATTGTAAACCTGCTCGGGAGTCCCGAAGTGGTCGATGAGCGACTTGGCCGAAACCGCGCCGACGCCGTCCTTTGCGCTGAGCCATATCCAGTATTTTAGTGATGACATTTGCGTAGCTCCCACATTAGTATTGCGGCCGCCACTGCCGCGTTAAGCGACTCGCAGCCTTCGGCCATGGGTATGGAGACGACATCGTCGCATAGCTCCGTCACTTCGCGCGAGAGGCCGTTCCCCTCGCTGCCAATGCATATCGCAACGCCGCGCGCGCCGCTCCCGGCAGGTTTTAAACCGTTGAGTCCCCGCCCGCTTTGAGCGCCGCTGCTCGTCCCTATGAATCTCAGGCCTTCCGTTTTCATAGCTGCCAAATGGCTGATATCCGCCGTGAATATGCTTTGCTTGAATATTGCCCCCATAGTAGCGCGTACCGCCCTGGGGTTATACGGGTCGGCGCAGTTTCCTGTCAGTATGACGCCTTGCATCCCGAATGCGTGCGCCGTGCGCACTATCGTTCCAAGGTTGCCGGGGTCCTGTATCCCGTCGAGCAGTACGTATGAGCCTTGAAGGTCAGAGAAACCGCCTTGCGGCGGTTTTCTGCATGAGAATATCGTATCCTGAGCGCTTTTAAGCGGCGAGATGTAGTCCAGCAGGGTTTTATGCACGCCAAATACGCGCGCCCCCGCAGGCAGCGGGACCGGCAGCGGCGAGACCGCGAACGCGGTTGTTATTTCCGCGCCGCAGGCGGCAGCTTCTTCAAGCAGCTTGAGGCCGTCGCAAATGAACTCGCCGCATTGCTCCCTGTACCCGCTGTCCGCGCCGAGCCTCCTGAAATGCTGCGCTAAAGGGTTTCTCCTGCTTTTAATCTCGTCCACTTTCTCATACTCCAAGCGGCTTCATTGTCGGGAAGAGGATTACATCCCTGATCGACGAGTTGTCAGTTAGCATCATGACGCAGCGGTCGAGCCCTATCCCCAGCCCGCCTGTCGGCGGCAGGCCGTATTCCAGGGCGTTGACATAGTCTTCATCCATCATGCCGGCTTCATCGTCGCCGGAGTTTCGCAGTTCCGCCTGGCGCTTGAAGCGTTCCATCTGGTCGATCGGGTCGTTCAGTTCGCTGAAAGCGTTGCCCATCTCGTTTCCGCAGATAAACAGCTCGAAACGTTCTGTCAGCCTCGGGTCCGAAGTTATTTTCTTTGCCAGGGGGGATACCTCTACAGGGTAGTCCGTAATGAAAACAGGCTGAATGAGTTTTGACTCGACGCAGGCGTCGAAGCACTCGTACAGCAGCCCGCCCCAGGTAGCCTCCGCGCCCTCGCGCGCCTTTACGCAAAGGCTGCCGGCGGCGCGCACTGCTTCTTCCGCGCTGCCCAGGGACATGAAATCGACGCCTGTATGCTCCAGCACCGCGTCCGCCATCGTCATGCGCTTCCAGCCCGGCGCGAGGTTTATTTCGCTGCCCTGCCATGTCAGCGAGTATTCTCCGAGTATGTTCATGGCCGCGGAGGAGAGCAGTTCCTCGAAAAGCTGCATCATGCCGTTGTAGTCGGTATACGCTTCATAGAGTTCTACCGTCGTGAATTCGGGGTTGTGCTTCGTGTCCATGCCCTCGTTGCGGAATATCCGACCGATTTCGTATACGCGTTCTATGCCGCCGACGATGAGCCTTTTCAGATGGAGCTCCGTCGCGATCCGCATATACATATCGATCCCGAGCGTGTTGTGCCGCGTGATGAACGGCCTGGCGGTCGCCCCGCCCGATATCGTGTTGAGCACAGGCGTGTCGACTTCCATATATCCGCGCGCATCCAGGAAGGCCCTCACATGCTTGATAAAGGCAGTCCTGATTTCAAAGGTCCTGCGCGTCTGCGCGTTCATGATGAGGTCTACATACCTCTGGCGGTACTTGAGCTCTTTATCTGTAAGTCCGTGGTACTTTTCCGGCAGCGGGCGCAGGGACTTGGCAAGCAGGGCCGCCGTATCGCAGTGGACGGAGATTTCTCCTGTCCTGGTTTTGAATACATACCCTGTCGCTCCGATGATGTCGCCGATATCGAGCTTCCGGACGTCCTCAAACGTCTGTTCGCCGGCGTCGTTGAGGCGGTAGTAGAGCTGGATCGTGCCCTTTGCGTCGGCTATGTCGACAAATATGGCCTTTCCCATGCCGCGCTTGGCCATGACGCGCCCCGCGACTGAAACGACGCTGTTTTCCAGGGTGTCGAACCCTTCTGATATATCGGCTGAGTACGCCGTCCGCCGGTACTTTGTCACCGCGAAGGGGTCACGACCTTCGTCTGCGAGCTTGCTGAGTTTATCCCTGCGGATCTGAAGTATCTCTGACAGGGACTGTTCATCCTCGCAGGGCTGGGCGGGAGTAGTATTTTCATCTTGTGTCATCGCGTTAATTCCTTAATCTATTTTGTGTCTGTTCAGGTACCCACTACCTCCAGGCGTTACATTTCATTTCTTTCGCTCGAATGCGCATCCATGCGCATACTCGCGCGCTCCGCATAATTTCCATATGTATCGAATCGAAGCCTGCTTCGATTCGAAGAGGAGCTGCGATGAAGCGAGCGAGCGTTACAGCTTGCTGTAATGCGAGACTTAGCGCAATCCGCAGCGACGAGCTTCGCTTACGAAATGAAATATAGCGCCTGGACGGGGTACCTGAACAGTTAATCTATTTTCAGTATTTCAAACTGCAGGACGCCTGCGGGGACGTCGATTGAAATGACTTCCCCCTTCACTTTGTCCATCAGGGCTTTTCCGAAAGGCGAGTCGTCGGAGACGCGAAGCGCAGCCGGGTCGGCTTCCTGCGAGCCTACGATTTCGTATGTATCGACCTTGCCGAGTTCCATGTCGCGGACTTTGACTTTGCTTCCGATACCGACACGGTCCGTCTTTTCCGAGGCGTAGACTATCTCCGCATTCTCGACAAGATTCTTTATCTCGGCGATTTTCGAGTAGAGCTTGCCCTGCTCTGTCTTGGCCTCGTCATACTCGCTGTTTTCGGTCAGGTCGCCGAAAGAGCGGGCTTCCTTGATTTGCTGCGCGACTTCTTTCTCGCGCACCGTCTGCAGATAGTGGAGCTCCTCTTTTAACTCGTCGAGGCGCTCCTGGCTCATTTTGAACTTTGCTTCCTTACTCATAACTGTTTATCCTTTCATATGCGTGGTACTACTGATCGGTCAGCAGGGATATCGCAAGCGCTATTTGCGGGTCGTCCTCTATTTCCAATAAGCCCACGAAGAGCATGTACATATCTTCGTCGTTTAAGGGGAGCTCATGATCCGGGGTCAGGCCGCCTCTGTCGTACAGGCTGACCCTGTTTTTTGTCAGGTACTCTCCGGAAGATATATGCAGCGCGCCGCCTCCGGGCAGCGTTACTGTGACCTGCGAGCGGTTTTTTCCCGTGGTCTGCTCGCCGGCGACCGTGCCGTAACCGTACTCGGCGATTGTCGCCGCGAAGTATTCCGCTGCGCTGAACGAGTACCTGTCCACGAGCACGACGCAAGGGATCTCGACCGACTCAGGGCCGGACATCGTGATGCTCTCGTTCCCGGCTCTGTCCACCGAGACGAAGATCTCCCCCTCCGGCAGGAGGTAGTCAAGTATTTTGGTCATCTCGGCGACTCTTCCGCCGCCGTTTCCGCGCACGTCGTATATGAAGGCCTGCGCGCCCTGCTCGCTGAGCTGTTTGACGGCCATAATGAACCCGTCCGCAGAGCTTGTCTCGAAGTTGTCAAGCTTTATGTAGCCAATATTGCCAGCCAGCATCTCGCTGCTTACGGGATCGGCGAAGACCAGGCTGTATATGACAGTCAGGTCGGCGCGCGTGCCGTCAGGCCGTATAACGCCAAGCTCAACGCAGTCGCCCAGCTCCCTGGAGAGCAAGCCTCGCATCTCGTCGAAAGTCAGGCCCGATATGTTCTCGCCGTCTATCATGATAATGACGTCCCCGGCCACTACCCCGCCCGTTTCCGCAGCCGAGCCTTTATATACGGAGTATACGCGCATGCCGCCGGTCTCTTCGTCCACCGCGCCTGTGACGCCGATACCCGCGAACCTGTTTGCGGTGTTGTCGAGGTACTTCGCGTACTCTTCCGCCGTCATGTAGTACGACCATCTGTCGCCGAGCGCGTCGACCGCCGCCCTCAGCGCGGCCGCGCTCAGGTCCTCGCGCTCATAGCTGCCTATGTAAAGCTCCTGTATGTTCTTCATAAGAGCCGCGTACTCGCGCATTTCGTAGTAGTAGCCGTCGAGTATCCCGAGTTTCCTCCCGGCGGTGAGCAGGATTATCAAGCACGTCAACGCCGATGCCAGGAGCATCAGCGTCAGTACCGGAAGTATCGCGCGTTTTCTTCTCATTCCGGGCTCCGTCGCGCGCGCGCTTGCGCGGATGGAGTCAAACCCACTATCCGGAAAAGACATATTGAGAGTAGTACTGCAGCGGATTCACGCGCTGCCCGCCGACGGATACTTCATAATGCAGGTGCGCGCCTGTCGATACGCCGGTCGAGCCGACGAGGCCTATCTGCTGCCCTTTGGTCACGGACTGGCCCGCGCTGACGCTTCTTGAGCTCAAATGCGCGTAAAGGGTCGTGACGCCGTTGCCGTGGTTGAGCACTACATAGTTGCCGTAGGAGGAGCTGTACGCAGAGGTCAGGACGCTCCCGGAGTCCGCCGCGAGCACCTTTGCGCCGTAGCCTGCTGCGATGTCGATCCCGGTGTGCTGCCTGAGTACCCTGTATACCGGGTGCATCCTGTTTCCGAACCCGCTCGTCACGACGTTCGAGGAAGGCGTCGGCCACATCAGGCTGCCTGTGCCTTTTACTGCGGCAGCAGCGGCTTTTTCCTGCTGCCTGCGCAGTTCTTCGACTTTTTTGTTGATCTCAGCCTGGACTTTTTTCTCTTCGTCCAGGGTTGAGTTGTAAAGCTCGTTCTCCGCTTCAAGCGTCGCTTCGATGCCGGCGATCAAGGCGTTGGCCTCTTCGAGCTGCTCCGCGAGGTCGCTTTCTTTTATCACCAGGTTGATGCGCTCGTCTTCCAGCTCCGTCTTCGTATGTTCAAGGTCTTCTTTTGCGGCAATAGTCTCTTCCCTGGCGTCGATGAGCTTGAAGTATTTCGTCTCGTCCGCGCTCATAATGTCCGTGACAAAGTCGACGCGCGCAAGAAGGTCAGTGAAGCTGGTTGAGTCGAAGATGATCTCGAGGTATGTTATGACGCCGTTTTCTTCCATGTCGCGCACGCGCTCTTTATAGTCCGCGAGCTGGGCGTCTTCACGTTGCTTTGCTTTGGTGACTTCGATTTCCTTTTGGGCTATGAGGTCGATGTACTGCTCGATCGTCTCGTTTATGTTTTCGATCTCGAGCCCTGTGAGCATTATGCGGTCGTCAAGTATCTTCTTCTTGGCGATTTCCGTCATCTTCTCGTACTCGATGGTGTTTATATGAGACTGGATTTCCTGCCTTCTCTTCTCATAGTCCTTTTTTTGCTCGCGCAGCCTGTCGATTTGCGCTTGCGAGACGTCGGCTCTCGCGGTCAATGCGTCGATCGCGGCGATGAGGAACGAAAGCCCCATTATTAATATTAATATGAGCGCGACTATTCTTACAGCCCGTTTTTTCTTCATGACAAAAATCCTTCTTTGCTTCTGTTCAGCACTCTTCTCGTCATTGCGGCCTCCGAGCCGCAATCCCATGAGTTATGCGCTTTACACTTTCAAGTATCTGTTGAGCGCCATGCCGCAGCCGCCCACGCCGACCCCGAAACCAATGACGGTGAACACGACGAACAACGGCACCGATACCGTCGAAAACGAGATCAGGCTTATAAGCCCCGACTCTACGTCAATGGCCCTGTCCGCGACCAGCCCGTAGAGCGCCCATAAAGCCGCGAATGCCGCTGAGGAGCCAAACACTCCGAGAATGAACCCCTCATAGATGAACGGCCAGCGGATGAACGAGTTCGTCGCCCCGACCATCTTCATGATGGCGATCTCCTCGCGCCGCTCGAACGCAGCCAGCTTGATTGTGTTCGACATGATAAAAAGCGATATGACGAGCAGCACGGCCACGATGATTACCGAAGCCCCGCTGACGATGTTGCGCAGAGTCACCAGCCCCTGCGCGATCCTCAGGTTCGCCGTGGCCTTCGCGACGCCGTAGATGTCCGCCAGGTCGTCTCGGGTCTGCGATATCAGTTCGATGTCCTCTACGAATACGTTATAGCGATGCCTGAGCCATGTCGCGTCGACGTCCTTGAATCGTTCGGTATTCTCGTACCTGCCAATGAAGGCAGTGAGCGCTTCCTCGCGCGTGATAAAGCGTGCGCTTGTTACGTTTGGCGTCGCCAGCAGCCTGGTCCCGATCGCGCGCGCTTCATTTTCTGTCAGGTGCTCGTCTATGTAGACGAGGATTATGTTCTCGTTTTCCAATTCGCCGACTACGGCGTTAATGTTGAGGGCGATGAGGGCGAAAGAGCCCATAATAATCAAAAAGGCCACGATAATGCACACGGAAGCGAATGACATCAAGCCGTGCGTGAAGATGCTGACGACGCCTTCTTTTATGTAATACCCCGTCCGGTTTCTACTCAACTTCATAGTTATAGTACCCATCCATGCCGTCGCTGATGATACGGCCGCCGTCGATCGCGATGACCCTTTCTGAAAGCCTGTCCACGATCGTCTTTTCGTGCGTTACGACAAACACGGTAGTCCCAAGCTTGTTGATTTCCTGCAGCAGCATGAATATCTCAAGTTTGCGCGCGGGGTCGAGGTCGCTTGTCGGCTCGTCCGCGATTATAAGCTGGGGGTCGTTGACCAGGGCCCTGGCAATGGCGACCCTCTGTTTCTCGCCTCCCGACAGTTCGGGCGGCGTCATGCCTGTCTTATGCTCCAGCCCCACCAGCTTGAGTATGTACGGCACGCGCGCGCGTATTTCTTTGTTGGTCGCGCCTATAACGCGCATGGCGAACGCGACGTTCTCGTAGACTGTTTTCTCGTTGATAAGCCGCAGGTCCTGGAAAACAACGCCCAGCGTGCGCCTCAGGTAGGGCATCTTGCGCATCTTTATTTTGTTCATGTTGTAGCCGTTGACCATCACAGCCCCGTCAGTGGGGGCGATCTCTCCGTTGAGCAGCTTGATGATCGTGGACTTCCCCGAGCCGGAGGGTCCGACAAGGAAAGCGAACTCCCCGTCGTTCAACGTAAATGTGACGCCTTTGAGCGCCTTGATGCCTTTATCGTAGACTTTGAAAACGTCGGTCATTTTAATCATTAGAACTTCGTCTCCTGTGAGACCAGGTATTTTTTTACCATGAGCGCGACTTTGAATATAATCGCGTGGTCAAACTCGCGCAGATCAAGCCCCGTTATTTTCTTGATTTTCTCGAGCCTGTAGACAAGGGTGTTCCTGTGTACGAACAACTTCCTCGATGTCTCCGAGACGTTCAGGCTGTTCTCAAAGAACTTGTCAATGGTGAAGAGCGTCTCGTGGTCGAGCGCTTCGATTGGGTTCTTTTTGAATACTTCGAGCAGGAACATTTCGCACAGGGTGGTAGGCAGTTGGTAAATAAGCCTCCCGATTCCCAGGCTCTCGTAGCTGATTATCGCTTTGTCGGCGTCGAAAACCCTGCCGACTTCGATCGATACGAGCGCTTCTTTGTACCTGTCCGCGAGTTCGCGAAGCTGTCGCGCCGGCGTGCCAATGCCAATGAGTGTCCTTAGCGCGAGTTCGGACTCGAGCTTCTGGTCGATCATCTCCGCCATTTTGTAGAGGTACTTCTGGTCGCCCGATGGGGGCAGTTCTTTGATCAGCGCGATATCGGTGTCGCTGACAGATATGACGAAGTCGTGCTGCTTGTCCGGGAAGATTTCTTGTATCAGCTCGACCGCCGATATGTCTATTGGCGCAGAGTGGCGCACGACGAGTACCCCGCGCATGACGTCGGAAGCGAAGTGCAGTTCCTTGGCGCGCACGTAGATGTCGCCCGGCAGAATGTTCTCGGAGATGATGTTCTTTACGAACGTGCGTTTGTCGTGGTTCTCCTCAAAGTAGACTCCCGCTTCGTTGATCGCTATGACCGCCATCATGCAGATCGTCCTGGCGAGGTCGTCCTCGCCTTCCGCGAATACGGAGTAGTCCTCGCTGGCGGCTGTCCCGAGCGTCCTATAGGTTCTGCCGGCGTCTTTGAAGATTTTGTCCCCGGTTTCGTCGGCTATTACCGGGACAAAGCCGATATTCGTGCCGATGATCGATAAGTCGCTGCTTGCGACTACCATCCCATCAGGATCGGCCACGCCGATCAGCCGCTGCGTTGCGTCTTTCATTTGTAGTATTACGCTTTGAAATATCCTGCTCGACACGAAGCCGCCCTCCCGGTTCACAGCGCACGTTTTGGCATTTTGACTATGTGCGTTTATGTGAAGTTTTTATGTAAAATACATAATAACTCATACAGCCGCACTTTTCAATAACTTTCGTAAAATTTCTGTAATGGGTTGGATATCAAACACGAACCGCCCGGAGCGGGCGGTTCGATACAAGTAGTGCGATTCCGAAATAACAATGCAAATCTTGTGGCATCTTTTTCCGTCCGGCTTCGTTGAAAGCCCTTGAAATAGCACCGATATTCCTGCGGTCTTTCGCCTAGCCGGACGAAAATATCCACCGCAATCTTTACACCGCTATTTCGGAATCGCACTACTAGATATCGTGGAAAATTACTCGTTGATGCCGATGACGACTCCGGAACCGACTGTGCGCCCGCCTTCGCGGATAGCGAAGCGGAGGCCGGCCTCGATGGCGATCGGGGTGATGAGCTCGACGTCCATCTCGATGTTGTCGCCGGGCATGCACATCTCGACGCCCTCCGGCAGGTTGATGACGCCGGTGACGTCAGTCGTGCGGAAGTAGAACTGCGGGCGGTAGTTGTTGAAGAACGGCGTGTGGCGCCCGCCCTCGTCCTTGGTCAGGACGTAAACCTGGCCCCTGAACTTCTTGTAGGGCTTGATGCTCCCGGGCTTGGCGATGACCTGGCCCCTTTCGACTTCGGTCTTCGCGATGCCTCTGAGCAGCGTGCCGATGTTGTCGCCCGCCTCGGCATAGTCGAGCAGCTTGCGGAACATCTCAATGCCGGTAACGACTGTCTCGCGAGGCTCATCCATTAGGCCGACGATTTGGACCTTTTCGTTCATCGTGATCTTGCCGCGCTCGACACGGCCGGTCGCGACCGTTCCGCGCCCTGTTATCGTGAAGACATCTTCAACGGACATCAGGAACGGAAGGTCGGATTTGCGCTCCGGAGTCGGAATGTACTCGTCGACTGCGTCCATGAGTTCCTTGATGCAGTCGTACTCGGGTGCGGAGAAGTCTGTCGACTCTGACTCCAGCGCGTGCAGGGCGCTGCCTTTGATGATCGGGATATCGTCGCCCGGGAACTCATACTTAGTGAGGAGTTCGCGGACTTCCATCTCGACGAGTTCCATGAGCTCATCGTCGTCTACCTGGTCAGCCTTGTTGAGGAATACTACGATCGCAGGGACGCCGACCTGGCGGGCAAGCAGGATGTGCTCACGCGTCTGCGCCATAGGGCCGTCCGAGGCAGCGATGACGAGCACCGCTCCGTCCATCTGCGCCGCGCCTGTTATCATGTTCTTGATGTAGTCGGCGTGGCCCGGGCAGTCTACGTGCGCGTAGTGGCGGGCGTCTGTCTCGTACTCGACGTGCGCGGTATTTATCGTAATGCCGCGTTCACGTTCTTCAGGGGCTTTGTCGATCGAGTCATATGCCTCAAACTTCGCCTTGCCCTGAAAGCTCAGGTATTTCGTTATAGCGGCTGTCAGGGTCGTTTTTCCGTGGTCAACATGCCCGATCGTACCAATGTTGACGTGTGGTTTCGTTCTTTCAAACTTTTGCTTTGCCATTTTACTGATCCTCCTTGTTCATGGCCATTCGGCCGAGTTTTCTTAATTTATTTCCGGCACGGCGAGTACTATAGCACATAATCGCCGATTATGCAAGAACTTTCGTAATTCGTGTGAAATATCCATGCTTGGTCATTTCCTCCTGAATTGCAGCAGTGGCGCAACCCGTTAGCTAATGTAGACAGCTTCCACACTATAGTCGTATATGTTATCCAGATAACAGAGAGACTATGATATCCTTCCCACCTGTAAAGGGTACCAGCCCATCAATATCCTTATGTCCAGATGATGTCCAATAATAACACAGTGCTTACCAGCGGCCGCCGGTCATTTCCTCCTGGATTGCCTTAGGCAGTTGTACGTAGTGGCTGGGCTCCATGGCGAAAATGCCCCTGCCCTGCGTGTTGGAGCGCAGCGCCGTGGCGTAGCCGAACATGGCTGAAAGCGGGGTCAGGGAGTTGATCTGCGAGGCGCCGCTCCTAGTCTCCATGCCGGTTATCTGCCCCCTGCGCGAGTTGAGATCCGCCATGACGTCGCCCATGTAGTCCTCGGGCACTGTCACGACTACTTTCATTATCGGCTCGAGCAGCACCGGGTCTGCTTTCAGCATTGCTTCCCTGAAGGCCATGCTGCCGGCAATCCTGAAAGCAAGCTCGGAGGAGTCAACCTCGTGGAACGAGCCGTCATAAAGCGTAGCTTTAATATCGACTACCTCGTATCCGGCTATGACGCCGGCCATCATGGCTCCCCTGATTCCCTCGTCGACGGCCGGGATGAACTCTTTCGGTATTGCTCCGCCGACGACTTTGTTGATGAACAGGTAGCCGCCGCCTTGTTCGTTCGGCTCGATGATGAGCTTGACATGCCCGTACTGGCCCTTGCCGCCTGTCTGCCTGACGTGCCTGACGTCCACGTTGGCCGTGGAGAGGATCGTCTCACGGTACGAGACTTGAGGCTTGCCGACGTTGGCTTCGACTTTGAACTCGCGAAGGAGCCTGTCGACGATTATCTCCAGGTGCAGCTCGCCCATGCCCGCGATGATGGTCTGGCCCGTATCTTCATCGGAGTACGCCTTGAATGTGGGGTCTTCCTCCGTGAGCTTTGCAAGCGCGAGCCCCATTTTCTCCTGCCCGGCTTTCGTCTTTGGTTCTATGGCGACTCTTATTACCGGTTCGGGGAAAAGCATGGATTCGAGGACGATTTTCTTTTTCTCGCTGCATAGCGTGTCGCCGGTCGTCGTGTTCTTGAGGCCTACAGCGGCGGCAATGTCGCCTGTGAACGTGGCGTCGACGTCCTCCCTGTGGTTGGCGTGCATAAGCAATATGCGCCCCAGGCGCTCTTTGTGGCCCCTCGTCGAGTTGTAGACTGTGTCGCCGGATACGGCTGAGCCTGAGTACACCCTGAAAAACGATAGTTTGCCGACGAAGGGGTCAGTCATGATCTTGAATGCAAGCGCTGCGAATGGCGCGTCGTCAGACGGCGGGCGCGACTCTTCCGCGCCGCTATCCGGCCTCGTTCCTGTAATGTCAGGAATGTCAACGGGCGACGGCAGGTAGTCTACGATTGCGTCGAGGAGTTTTTGTATGCCTTTGTTCCTGTAGGACGAGCCGCAGAGCACTGGGATCATTTGTGCCGACAGCGTCGCTTTGCGAATAGCGGCTATAAGCAGTTCCTTCGGGATCTGTGCACCTTCGAGGTACATTTCCAGTACCGTGTCGTCATACTCGGATGCGGCTTCGATGAGCTTGTTGCGGTAGTCTTGCGCGGTTTCCAGCATATCCGGCGGTATATCCTCGACGCGCATGTCCGTCCCGAGGTTGTCGTAGTAAATATCGGCCTTCATCTCTATGAGGTCGATCATGCCTTTGAAGTCCGCTTCGAAGCCTATCGGGAGCTGGATTGCGACGGCGTTTGCCTTGAGCCTGTCGCGGACCATGGCTATTACGTTGTGGAAGTCCGCGCCGACTATGTCCATTTTGTTTACATAGATAATCCTCGGCACGTCGTACCTGTCGGCCTGCCTCCAGACAGTTTCCGACTGCGGCTCTACTCCGCCTTTGGCGCACAAGACCGCCACCGCGCCGTCAAGGACTCGCAGGGATCTTTCGACTTCCATCGTGAAGTCGACGTGCCCGGGCGTGTCTATGATGTTGATGCGGTGGTCGTTCCAATAGCAAGTAGTCGCGGCTGACGTTATCGTTATGCCGCGCTCTTGCTCTTGTTCCATCCAGTCCATCGTGGCGGCGCCTTCGTGCACTTCGCCGAGTTTGTACGTGCGCCCCGTGTAGAAAAGGATGCGTTCGGTCGTCGTCGTCTTTCCCGCGTCGATGTGGGCCATTATGCCGATGTTGCGGGTTTCTTCAAGCGGATATTGCCGTTGCATGTTGTAAAAACTCACCTATTCCTTTGTTTGCCTTCGAGCTTACCACCTGTAGTGTGCGAATGCCTTGTTGGAATCCGCCATCTTGTGCGTATCCTCGCGTTTTTTTACTGCTGCGCCGACGCTGTTGGAGGCGTCGAGGATCTCCCCCGCGAGGCGCTCTCTCATTGTTTTCTCGTTGCGCGCCCTGGCGTAGCTCGTGAGCCACCTGAGCCCGAGCGTCTGGCGCCTGTCAGGCCTGACTTCGATAGGCACCTGGTACGTGGCGCCGCCGACACGCCTGGCTTTGACTTCGAGCGTGGGCATAATGTTTTCCAGCGCTGTCGTGAACACGTCCAGCGGCGGCTTCCCTGACTTTTCGCCGATGATGTCGAATGCGCCGTAGACCACTTTCTGGGCTACGCCTTTCTTCCCGTCGAGCATAATGCTGTTGATGAGCCTGGTCACCATAACGGAATTATACATAGGATCGGGCAGGACTTCTCTTTTTGGAACGTTGCCTCTTCTGGGCATACAACTTCCCTCCCTCAAATGAATGATTTCACAGGTACTCCGGGATGTTCTCCCGGTAATCGCCCGTACTGTTCCCGCAAACGCGATAAAGAGCGCTTACCCGAAACGATAGTTTCATTAATAACCGATCTACAGTACGTAGCTGCTGCCGTCCGTCCCGGGGACGGGCTTTGCGGGGTTTATCTGGTCTTGGGCCTTTTCGCGCCGTACTTCGAGCGAGCCTGCGCGCGGTCGGCTACGCCTTGCGTGTCAAGAGTGCCGCGGATTACGTGGTATCGCACGCCCGGCAGGTCCTTTACCCTTCCGCCGCGGATCATGACGACTGAGTGCTCCTGCAGGTTGTGTCCTACGCCGGGTATGTAGGCTGTTACTTCATAGCCGTTCGTGAGCCTGATACGCGCAATCTTCCTCAGCGCGGAGTTCGGTTTCTTGGGCGTCGAAGTACGCACTGCCGTGCATACGCCGCGTTTTTGCGGGGACGACTGGTTTGTCTCCCTGTTCTTAAGGGTGTTCAGGCCTTTTTGCATGGCCGGGGAGTTCGACTTGTAGGCTGTCGTCTCCCTTCCTTTTCTGACGAGTTGATTGAATGTCGGCATCGTTTTCCTCCTTTCTCAAGTGGTGTTGTATGGTCGAACCATGATATTAACACATTATTAACAATTAGTCAATATGTTTGAAAATCTGAAATGTAACGCCTGGAGGTAGTGGGGCAACTATTCTGTGCCTCGGTGAGGCACGTTCCGAATAGCGGAGGCATGGATGCCGGAGCGCGCGAGTATGCGCATGGATGCGCATTCGAGCGAAAGGAACGTGATGTAACGGCCGAACTAAGGTGGCACTGAATAGTTACGTAGTGGGTACCTGAACAGACACTCAGGCATCAAAGCGCGTTGCCCGATCCGATCAGCACCGAGAGATCGATGTCTTCCTCTTCGGGCTCCGGCTCGAGTATGCTGTCGTAGCCGCTGCCGGAAATTTCTATATCGCTTTCAAACCTGCGGTACAGGGAGAGCCCGCTGCCGGCGGGGACAAGCTTGCCGATGATGACGTTCTCTTTGAGGCCTATGAGCCTGTCCACTTTACCCTTTATCGCGGCTTCCGTCAGGACCTTCGTCGTCTCCTGGAAGGAAGCGGCCGAAAGGAATGACTCGGTAGCGAGGGAAGCCTTTGTGATGCCCATCAGCAGCGCAGTAGCTACGGCGGGGCGCGGAGCCTCAGCGTCGTCCTGCAGGGCTTCCTGCGGAACTTCGGTACCCTCCGCCGGCTCCCCGACGACCTTGTTATTCGCCAATCTGAAGTCGTTGATGTCGACTATAGTACCCGCCAGCAGATCTGTGTCTCCGCTGTCTTCGACTCTGACTTTCCTCATCATCTGCCTGACGATGACTTCAATATGCTTGTCGTTGATATCGACGCCCTGCTGCTTGTAAACCTTCTGCACTTCGGTGATGAGATAGTTCTGAGCTGCTTCTTTGCCCAGAATCCGCATGACGTCGTGGGGGTTGAGAGCGCCGTCCGTGAGCCGATCCCCTGCTTTTACGGTATCGCCCGATTTGACCCTGATGCCTGCGGAGTACGGGGTCTGGTACACCTTCGTCTCGCCATCTTCGGAGTTCGATACCGAAATCGCCACGACGGCGTTCTTGCGCGTCTCCTCCACTTCGATGGAACCGCCGGTCTCGGCCAGGATCGACATCTTCTTGGGTTTGCGCGCCTCAAAGAGCTCCTCGACCCTGGGGAGGCCCTGCGTGATGTCGTCCCCCGCGACGCCGCCGGTATGAAAGGTCCTCATTGTGAGCTGCGTGCCGGGCTCGCCTATCGACTGCGCCGCAATGACGCCGACTGCTTCGCCGATGGACACGAGGCCGCCTGTCGCGAGGTTCACGCCGTAGCACATAGCGCATATCCCGCTGTGCGCTTCGCAGTCCATGACCGTACGGACTTTTACGCTGGTGACGCCATGTTCCTTGAGCGTATCAGCGTCTTCGACAGTCAGCATTTTATCCTTTGTGAACAGGATTTCCCCCGCTTCGTCGATTATATCTTCCGCCGGGAAGCGGCCGTTGATTATGCTGCCGAAAGAGTCCACCAGGCCGCCTTCGGCTGTAAACTCGCTTACGAGCAAGCCGTCTTGCGTTCCGCAGTCCTTCTCGCGCACGATGACGTCCTGCGAGACGTCGACGAGCCTGCGCGTGAGGTAGCCGGAGTCCGCAGTCCTCAGAGCCGTGTCGGCGAGGCCTTTACGGGCGCCTCTGGACGACGTGAAGTATTCGAGCACCGTCAGACCTTCGCGGAAGTTCGCCTTGATCGGAATTTCTATCGTCCTGCCCGCCGTGTTCGCCATAAGGCCGCGCATGCCGGCGAGCTGCCTGATCTGGTTCATCGTGCCGCGCGCGCCGGAGTTTGCCATCATATAAACCGGGTTGTACTCGTTGAGCGTGTCAGCCAGTTTGTCCGTCACGTCCTTGGTCGTCTTCTCCCATTCCCTGACGACGAGCCTGTAGCGCTCATCGTCGGTGATGAAACCGCGCTGGAACTGCTGTTCTATTTCTACGACCTTCTGTTCGGTCGCCTTGATAAGCGTCCACTTTTCGTTGGGGACGGTCATATCGGAAATGGATATCGTTATCGCGCCCTTCGTCGAGTACTTGAACCCCAGGGCTTTGATATTGTCAAGGACGTCGGCGGACATTGTGAAGCCGTGCTTTGTGATGCAGCGCTGGATGATGTCTTCCAGCTCTTTCTTGCCGGCCCTGAAGTTGATCTCGTACTCGAACATGAGGTCGGGATCCGCCCTGTTGACGAAGCCAAGGTCCTGCGGGATAGGCTCGTTGAAGATTATCCGGCCCACAGTCGTATTTATAATCCTGCTGTGTTCTTCGCCGTCGATCGTTTTCGTCACGCGGACGTTTATCGGGGCATGTATCCCGACATCTTCGCAGTGGTATGCCATCAATGCTTCGTTTGGAGATATAAAGCTCTTGCCTGCGCCGAGCTCGTCTTCGCGCTCATAAGTAAGGTAGTAGGAGCCCAGGATCATGTCGTGAGTCGGCACGGTGACGGGCTGCCCGTCTTTCGGGTGGAGGAGGTTATTGGCCGAGAGCATGAGGATCCTGGCTTCGGCCTGGGCTTCCGCCGATAGCGGCAGGTGAATCGCCATCTGGTCGCCGTCGAAGTCGGCGTTGTACGCCGTGCATACGAGGGGGTGCAGCTTCAGCGCGCGCCCTTCGACGAGTATGGGTTCAAAGGCCTGAATGCCGAGCCTGTGGAGCGTCGGGGCGCGGTTGAGGAGCACGGGGTGCTCTTTGATAACTACTTCCAGCGCGTCCCAAACTTCAACCATGCCTTTGTCGACCATTTTTTTTGCGGATTTAATATTATTCGATATGCCGTCTTCCACAAGCTTTTTCATGACGAATGGCCTGAACAGCTCGATCGCCATCTCCTTGGGGACGCCGCATTGGTATATCTTCAGATCAGGCCCGACGACGATGACCGAGCGGCCGGAGTAGTCGACGCGCTTGCCAAGCAGGTTCTGCCTGAACCGGCCCTGCTTGCCTTTGAGCATGTCGGACAGGGACTTTAGGGCGCGCGAGTTCGCGCCTGTTACCGCCCTGCCGCGCCTGCCATTGTCTATCAGCGCGTCCACGGCTTCCTGGAGCATCCTTTTTTCGTTGCGGACGATGATATCGGGCGCGCCAAGCTGGATCAGCCTTTTGAGCCTGTTATTTCGGTTTATGACCCTGCGGTACAGGTCGTTGAGGTCGGAGGTCGCGAAGCGGCCGCCGTCGAGCTGGACCATCGGCCTTATTTCAGGCGGGATGACCGGCAGGACGTCGATGATCATCCACGTGGGGTCGTTGCCTGACTGCCTGAATGCCTCGACTACTTCAAGCCTCTTGACGAGTTTGGCTTTTTTCTGCCCCGTGGCTTCGCGAGCTTCGGCTTTGAGCTGTTCGGAAAAAGCCGCGACGTCGATATCCGCGAGAAGGTCGCGTATCGCCTCGGCGCCCATGCCGGCTTTGAAGTCGTCCTCGTACTTCTCGCGCATCTCATGGTATTCCTTGTCAAGAAGTATCTGGTACTTCCTGAGGGGCGTTTCGCCCGGGTCGATGACTATGTATGACGCGAAATACAGGACTTTTTCGAGGACCCTGGGCGTAAGGTCCAGCAGGAGGCCCATCCTTGACGGGATGCCCTTGAAGTACCATATATGAGATACAGGGGCAGCCAGCTCTATATGGCCCATGCGCTCCCTGCGGACGTTAGACTTCGTGACTTCGACGCCGCAGCGGTCGCAGACCTTGCCTTTGTAGCGGATTTTCTTGTACTTGCCGCAGTGGCATTCCCAGTCCTTTGTTGGCCCGAATATTTTCTCGCAGAACAAGCCGTCGCGCTCGGGCTTGAGCGTCCTGTAGTTGATAGTCTCCGGCTTTTTTACTTCGCCGTAGGACCAGTTCCTTATCATATCGGGTGAAGCGAGGCCGATCTGCATCGCCTCAAACGGCAGAAAACTCATATTAAAGTCAATTCCTTTCCCTCAGGTTACTCAAGCGGCGTATCCTGCTCGGCGGAACCGTAGTCTCCGCTTCCTTCCGCGACGATTGCCGGGAGATCCTCCGCGGCAGCTTCTTCGTCGTCGTCGAGCTCATCGAGTTCATCGAGTTCGTCCTCTTCGACTGCGTCATCCTCGTCGTACTCATAGGCGTCGTCGCCGTCGTCGCCGTCGTCGTCATTTTCGATCTCTTCTATCGTGTAGCCGCCTGCTTCGAAGGATGCGTCGCTGTCCTGATAGAATGCCCTGTCGCGGCTGACGCTGTCGTCGTCTTCTTCGCCGCGCAGCTCAATATTGCGGCCCTCTTCGTCCAGGATGCGCACGTCGAGGCACAGCGACTGGAGTTCCTTTACGAGCACTTTGAACGACTCCGGCACTCCGGGTCTCGGGATGTTATGGCCTTTGACAATTGACTCGTAAGTCCTGACCCTTCCAGTGACGTCGTCCGATTTGACTGTTAGTATCTCTTGCAGGGTGTATGCGGCGCCGTAAGCCTCCAGCGCCCAGACTTCCATTTCGCCGAAGCGCTGGCCGCCGAACTGCGCCTTGCCCCCGAGAGGCTGCTGCGTTACGAGGCTGTAGGGCCCTGTCGAACGCGCGTGGATTTTGTCGTCGACCAGGTGGTGCAGTTTAAGGAAGTAGACATACCCGACTGTAACGGGGTTGTCGAACGGTTCGCCCGTGCGCCCGTCGTGCAGTATGCTTTTGCCATCCTCGCTGAGCCCTGCTTCCTTGAGCGTGTCCCAGATGTCCTGCTCGTTCGCGCCGTTGAATATCGGAGTTGCGACTTTCCAGCCGAGAGTGTGCGCGGCGTAGCCCAGGTGGACTTCGAGCACCTGCCCGATGTTCATGCGCGACGGCACCCCCAGCGGGTTGAGCACGATGTCAAGCGGCGTGCCGTCGGGCAGGTATGGCATGTCTTCCTTAGGCAGGATGCGCGAGACGACGCCTTTATTGCCGTGGCGCCCCGCCATTTTGTCGCCGACGCTTATTTTCCTTTTATGCGCGATATAGCAGCGGACGACCATGTTGACGCCGGGGCTGAGCTCATCGCCGTTATCCCTGGTGAAGACCTTGACGTCGACTACTATGCCGCTCTCGCCGTGCGGTACTTTCAGAGACGTGTCCCTGACCTCGCGCACCTTTTCGCCGAAGATCGAGCGCAGCAGGCGCTCTTCCGGCGTCGGGTCGGGCTCGCCTTTCGGCGTCACTTTGCCGACGAGTATGTCCCCCGCCGTGACTTCCGCCCCAATGCTTATTATACCGCGCTCGTCGAGGTACCGCAGGGAATCCTCGCCGACGCCGGGGATGTCGCGAGTGATCTCCTCGGGTCCCAGCTTAGTATCACGCGCGTCGATTTCGTGTTCTTCAATATGAATGGAGGTGAAGACGTCGTCTATCGCGAGGCGTTCGTTGATAAGTATCGCGTCTTCAAAGTTGTAGCCTTCCCAGGTCATGAAGCCGACAAGGATGTTTTTACCAAGGGAGAGTTCCCCCTCGTAGGTCGAAGGCCCGTCCGCGATGATGTCGCCTTCTTCCACCATGTCCCCGGCCTGGACTATCGGGCGCTGGTTCGTGCAGGTCCCCTGGTTGCTCCTTGCGAACTTCGTGAGAAAGTGCTCCGTCGGCCCGAACTCGTCATAGTCTATGGCAATGCGGGTAGATGATACGTATGTGACCTTGCCGCTGCCCTTCGCCGCAAGTACGACCGTCGAGTCGACCGCGCACTTATGTTCAATGCCGGTCGCGACTATCGGCGCTTCCGAAGTGAGCAGAGGCACGGCCTGGCGCTGCATGTTCGCGCCCATCAGGGCTCTGTTTGCGTCGTCGTTCTCGAGGAACGGGATCATCGCGGTGGCGATAGACACCATCATGCTCGGGGACGTGTCGATATAGTCTATCCTGTCGCGGCTGACTTCTATGATTTCGTCGCGGTTGCGGCAGGTGATGCGTTCGTTTGCCAGGCAGCCGTTTTCGTCTACAGGCTCCGTCGCCTGCGCTACAAAGTACTGGTCTTCAACATCCGCCGTGAGGTACTCGACTTCATCCGTGACTTTGAAAGTCGATTTATCGACCTTCCTGAACGGCGCGATCATGAAGCCGTACTCGTTGACTCGCGCGTAAGAGGCGAGATAGGATATGAGGCCGATGTTGGGGCCTTCCGGCGTCTCTATCGGGCACATGCGCCCATAGTGGCTGTAGTGGACGTCGCGGACGTCGAAGCTGGCCCTCTCGCGCGAGAGGCCGCCCGGCCCGAGGGCCGAGAGCCTGCGTTTGTGCGTCAGTTCGGCCAGAGGGTTTGTCTGATCCATGAACTGCGACAGAGGCGAGGAGCCGAAAAATTCTTTTATCGCCGCCGTGACGGGGCGTATGTTTATCAGCGACTGCGGTGTGATAATCTCAAGTTCCTGCAGAGTCATGCGCTCGCGAATGACCCTCTCCATGCGCGAGAACCCTACCCTGAACTGGTTCTGGAGGAGCTCGCCGACGCTTCTCATGCGGCGGTTGCCGAGATGGTCGATGTCGTCGGGCTCGCCGACGCCGTAGGCCACGCAGTTGAGGTAGTTCACAGAAGCGAATATGTCGTCCGGGATTAGGTGCTTGGGGATAAGCGTGTCGATATTATCCCTGATCGCTTCTTTGAGCTTTTCGCCGCTGTACTGCTCGAGCAGCTCGCGCAGTATGATGAACCTCACGCGTTCTTTGATTTCCAGCTCTTCCATGGGGTCGAAATCGACGAAACGGTCAAGCTTGACCATGCCGTTCGAGAAGACTTTTATCTCCTTGCCGTCGGCTTCGATGTAGGCGTCGATAACACCGTATGAATCGATCTCCTCGGCTCGGGCGCGCGTCAGCGTCTCGCCTGCCTGTGCGATGACCTCGCCCGTTAGGGGATCTGCCACGGGGCGCGCGAGCGTCTGCCCTGCGAGCCTCGCCCAAAGAGCTAGTTTTTTATTGAATTTATATCGCCCTACGGTGGATATATCGTAGCGGCGCGGATCGAAAAAGAGGCTTGTCAGCAGCGTTTGCGCGCTGTCCACGGTAGGCGGGTCGCCGGGGCGCAGCCTTTTGTAGAGCTCTATGAGAGCTTCGTCGCAGCCCCTGCAGGCGTCCTTGTCGAGAGTCGCCTCTATGCGCTCGTCGTCGCCGAAAATCGCCCTGAGCTGGTCGTTCGTCTCTGCGCCGTTCTCGGCCCCGGAGACGCTTAGCCGCGAATAGGGGCTCTCGTTCGGCCTGCCGACCGCGCGCAGCAGCCATGTAACGGGGAGCTTCCTGTTTTTGTCTATGCGGACGTAAAAGCCGTCTGAGGCGTCGGTCTCATACTCAAGCCATGCGCCTCTGTACGGTATCAGCGTCGCGGCGTATATGCCGACGGCTATCTTGGGGTCGATTTTGCTCTCGTAATACACACTCGGCGAGCGGATTATCTGAGATACGACGACCCTTTCAGCGCCATTGATTATGAATGTGCCGGCTTCAGTCATCTTCGGGAAATCGCCCATGAAGATTTCCTGCTCTTTGATTTCCTCGGTTTCCTTGATGCGCAGCCTGACGCTGACCTTGATTGGCGCCGCGTATGTCGCGTCCCGGGCTTTGCACTCTTCGACCGAGTATTTCGGTTTGTCGGTGATTTTGTAGTCGATGAACGTCAGCTCTAGGTTCCCGGAGTGGTCGGTAATCGCCGCGACGTCCCTGAATACCTCCCTGAGCCCTTTTTCCAGAAACCACTCGTATGAGTTTTTCTGTACTTCGAGGAGATTGGGCATTTCGCGCACTTCTTCGGTTTTCGCGTAGCTTTTTCTAAGAGTCCTGCCGTAAATCACATCTTTTGGCATTCTTATCCCCCTGTTCGCGCTAATTTGCTATATCGGCGGTCTGTTTCGGCGGTATTGCAATGACGTTTTCTGCGCACGCCCGGCGCAGTTGTAAACAATCGAGAATAAATGTATTGACAACTTTCAGGATATGTGCTAGACTACACGAGTAAAGTTGTGTTTATGCGTTGATTTTTGCGCACAACTATATATTCTACCACATTAATTTCATCTGTCAAGTCTTTTCTCGCAATTTTATATGATTTTTCCGAAGTCTCTTCGAAGTTCTTTGCTTTTTTATTCATGTAGCATCTCTTTCTAGTCAAAACAGGCGCGCACGCGCCTGTTTTGGCTTTTGGGGGCGGCATGGGCTGTTAATGAGTAATGCTGCGTATCATGAAAGGGTACCCGAGCCGTTGCAGTCAGGATACCCTTTTTCTCGCATGGTCTCAGCACCTGCTCCCATTGGGCTTTCGCTCTGTTCATAGCAATCCTTGCCCTTTAGTGAAGAGGGGCCGCCCGCAGGCGGCGGGTGATTCGTATGTCGCTATTACGGTTATGAGTTGATCTGTATCTTCTGTATGCCACGGGGCATTTGCTCCTGTTTACGTTTCTCTAAATCTATATTGCTTACGCAATCGGGAGTCGGACTATTGCCGACCCCCGATTGGTAACTTGAAACGTTCTTATGGTTTGCGTTGCGCGCGCCTGCGCTTGATCTTCTCCGGCAGCACTCCCGCGCCAATGAGCACCAGCCCGGCGAATGTCAGCGCCGTGCAGAGCAAGGCCGTTATAATCCGCCCGGTCTGAGGCAGGTCGACCTCCGCGTCCTCAGTGTCGTTCCATGGGAAGTCGCCCAGGGGGATCATCTCGTCGAAGATCCACTCCTCGAGATCGTCGTCCCAATGCCATGCCCCCAGAGGCACTCCGTCTTCATCGAACTCCATGTACCAGATCTCGCCGTCGTCGCCTATGAAAGGCGTCTCCGTATGGAAGGCTGACAGCGGCACGGGCGGCAGTTCATGTATATGCCCGCCCGGCTCCGGATAGTCGTCAGGATGCTCCGGGTCGTAGTATGGGTTGCGCGGCCTGTCCCAGGGGGTGCGGTCGCTTTCGTCGTCATCGTCGTCGCCGTCGCCGTCAGCGTCGTTATCCGCGTCTGCGTCTCCGTCAGCGTCGTTATCCGCGTCGTTGTCGCCGTCGCCGTCGTTATCCGCATCGTCATCGCCGTCGCCGCCGCCATAGCCGTCGCCATCCCCGTCGCCGTCTCCGTCTCCATCGCTGTCTCCGTCGCCATCAGCGTCGGCGTCTCCGTCTCCGGGCGGCCTTGGCGGCCTGGGCCTTCCGCGGTCTCCGTCGCCGTCGTCATCGCCGTCGTCAAGCGGCTCGGGTATCAGTGTGTTGACGACTTCGACCTCGACTGTCTCGTCGCTCAGGACTTCGCCTGTCGCAGCGAAGGGTTCGTCGCCCTCCTCCGCCGTGAGCACATCCGCGTCGCCATCGTCGTCGTCGTCCGCGTCAGCGTCGTTGTCGTCGGCTACCGGGCCCAGCCTCGCTTTATACTTCCCGTCGCCTTCCGCCTCGGTTATGGTGTAGACGGCTCCGTAAGGTATGTCGGTGAAAATCGCTTTTTGCCCGTGCGAGAGCGTCCCTGTCCAGGTCGCTCCGCCGTCGCCGGATGCGAACGCCACCGACTGCCGCGAAACCTCGCCGCCTTCTTCATCTGTCTCGATATATGCTGTGGGGAGGCTCTTGATGCGGTCGAGGTAGTCGCCTTCGAATGTCACCGTGAAGTCAAAGCCCTTGTTTTGGTCCCCGTCGTCGACTGTCTTCGTCAGCTCCAGCGATCCGAACGGGTAGTTCTCAATCACGTACGCATATATCTCGTGGCCTTCGTCGCCTTCGATGTAAGCCCTGATCAGCTCCGGCCCGTCAGTATTCGGACCACTACTGTTACCGGCTTTAAATGATGTGACGACTGTGTATCTTTCGCCGGAGTTGTCAATTCTCTCTTGAATATCGAAGTAGAAGTAGATCGAATCGTCATACAGGTAGCCGTCCGGAGCCTTGATTTCGCTTACGCGGTATCTGCCGGCGTTCGCGCGGTCAATTACGAATGAGAACACGTCGCTGGTATCCGTGAAGCGCATGAACGGAGTCCAGCCGTCGCCGGCCGCCATTTCCACGAGGAAGTTCGCTCCTTTGACGCCCGCGTCCAGATCAGCCGGACCCAGGAGGACGTCAAGCGGGTCGCCGTCCTGCCAGTCGGCCAGCTTCGACGCGTCTACTTTTACGAAGGTGAACTCGTGCGTCAGCGTCCTGCCCATGTAGTTGAGAACCGCGTACCAGTTGGAGACACCGGTGTTAGTCGCGTTGACGGTCACTTTCGTTATCGTGAATACCGGATTGCCGCCGCCGTCTAAAGTATAAATCTCGTAGCCTGTGGGCGCTTTAGTCTCAATCAGCGCGTATGTCCCGAACGGCACGCCTGTCACGCTGACGGCTCTCGCTACGTCGATGTTGATGACTTCGAAGCCCTTGACCGGCACGCCTATTGTCCTGTACTGCGCGTAGGTGTATCCGTCCACCCACTCATACAGCTCGAACTCTGCGCCCGCCAGGAAGTCGGAGCCCTTGCTGTTCCTCTTCCAGATGTCAAAGGACCCGAGGCGCTGGTTTCTCACTTCGACCTTCACTTCGTAGGTCGTATAGTCGTCCGGCATTGGCTGCACCACGGCGACTATCGTGTTCTTTATCGCCGGGTCCGCAAAAGCGGGCACTTCCTCTTCGACTACGACATATCCTTTGTCCTTTTCGAGGATGTATCCGGATATGAACTTGCCGTTCGAGCTTGTAAGCGTTGCGACGGGCGTCCTGCCCCCGGCGTTAAACTGATCGGAGACCTTCTCGCCGGCGATAAGCTCGTAGATTGTGAACTTCGCGTTGCGCAGGTCTGTAGCCGTGAACGCGCCGCCGTTCTCGTTGCGTTTGTCAACCTCGAGCGCGTATTTATATGAATCGATGTCTTCGTTGACGAACACAAGCGACTCTTCCGCGCCGCCCGCCGGCGTTATAAGGACGCCAAGGCGGAAGTCGGTCATTGGTTCGCTCTCGGCGTAGCTTGTCACAGTGCCGGTCGCGTTGGCGTATACGAGTTTCACGTTGGCGCCGGTTGCGCCTGACACGAAGCTCCCCGTCCGTTTGCCCGCGCCGGCCTTGTCGATCGTGAAATCTTCGACCAGCAGGAAAACGTCATAGCTGGGATCGTCCGAGTGCTTTGCCGCCTGCTTTTTCATTGCTTCGAGCAAGGTAGCCGGGTCAAGGGTCTCGCCATACTTTATGGTTATCTTCTCGGAAGTCGCCGATATCCCCTTGTCCCCCGCTGACCGCGCGCTGTGCAGGTAGAGGTCTACGGGGCCGTCCTTCTTTGCTGCGACGGCAAGATCCGCCGGGAGGATGTAGTGAACCGACCTGAAGTCGCCTGTGTTTTTGCCGACTGTCAGGCTGAACGTCGTCGGAACGTATGTGTTGGTGAATCTGATCTGCAGCGTCTGCGTCCCGACTTTCCGGTCCGGGAGCTCAAATGTAGCCAGCAGCGGATCCGTCGCGTCCGTCGATGCGTTCCAGTCTTCTATCGTCGTTGTGTCGCCGGGCGTCTCGAATGCAATAGCCGTCGTGCGCGTCCCATAGAGGAAGTCGTTGCTGTACTGCGGATAGTTCTCCACGAGCTCGAATGTTTTGACCTTGTCCGAGTACAGGAAGTCGGCGTCGACGCCCTTTATCGTGCCGTCGAGGTAGTAGTAGCCGCCGGTGAGCAGCGTGTTGATGATATCCACCGGCGTGCTGCCGATGTTTACAACGACCGGTTTAGCCGCTCCTGTGTTCGAGAGGAATGAGACTTCTGTTCCGTCCGGTGCGTATGCGTGGAGCGTGGCTGTCACGAAGCCGCCTGTGTATTCAGGCGCGATCACGCCGCCCGCCCACTCTTTCACGATGTTCAAAGTCGGCGTAGTTACCGCAGTGTACTCGTTCGTGAAGAGTATCGCAAGATCGGTCGGGACGTCCGGGTTTTCGGCTGCCGTCGGGAACGCAATCTTCGCGGCCGGGTAGTAGACGTTGCCTGCATCCGACTTGACGTAGGCGTCGGTTGCTGTGGCAGCGCCCACGAACTCCACTTCGCTCGCAGCGGCAAAGAGTGTGTTTCTAATGAACCCGTCTACTATAGCGCCGCCGATGATGTAGCCCGCATCCTTAGTCTTAAAGAATTCTCCCGCGTCGGTTATCGTGACCGTCGTAGCCTGGCGCGCCTTGTCCGGCAGGTCGGGCTGGAATCTGTACTCTTCATATACAATGTATGTCTTGCCTCTGTAGTCCCCGCCAGTAGCGTTGGCCTTAAGGAAAGCTATAATGTCGCGGGAGGTTGCAGCAGTGGTCGGGCTGCGCGTCTGCGGCGTTGCACCCGTGAGGTTCTTGCTGACTTTCCCGTCGGCGCCAAGCTCAAGGATATGGATCTTGACCTCCGTCCCGCCGTAGGGGCCGGGCCTGTCCTTGCCGGTGACCCAGCCCTTTGAGAGGCTGAGCGCCGGGTCGATCCACGTCGTCTCATCAACGTTGGCGAACGATATAGACAGTTGCGGGGTCGCATTGTAGCCTGTGATGTTCGGGTTGAGGTAAGCCTTGTTGAAGCTGAAGCGCAGACCTTTATAGTAGTGCGCTTCTGCGCCGTCAGCGACTTCAATCGCTTCATCACCGACAGGCGGTTCACATGCGCGGTAGTTGACCACGGCAGAGCTGAAGAGGCTCGGCGCGGCCGCGCCGCTGTTGAGCGTGATTGTCACGATGTTCTGGCCTGTGACCCCGTATGTTGGCACCGTCGTCTCGTAATCCTCTATCAGCACGTAGGTGAAGTCGAGGTACGAGTCTGAGTACTCAGCGGTGATAAGAGCGAGGAGGTCTGTGCTTGTAGTATCGGTTTTGTTAATAGTTATCTTGCTGCCTACCTGCGCCCACACACCCGTTGCACTAATGCTGTACAGGTAGAAGTCGACTGCAGTCTCGCTCGTATTGGTGAAGTCCTTCGCCAGATTGACGGCGAGGTTCGGGCGCGGCGTGTCCGTGTTGGTGAAGGTGATCACGAGCCGGTTGACATGACATGTCGGGTCATCCGGATCCTCGATGCAAAGGTACGGGATCGTGAACTCGCAGCCGAAGTACTTGTAATCTTTATTGTACGTGCCTGTGTTCTGATCCGACGAAGCTGCGCTCCTGAAGTCGGTTACTAAATCGCCATTCTCAGGCAGTGTACTGTATCCATATTTCGTCGATACCGGCGTCGGCCCCAGGTTCTCATCGACAGAATGCGTAGCGACGTCTATCGTCGTGTAGTGCCACCAGGCGTCGTACGCGTCAGTCTCGTAATCGCTGAACACATGGTCTTCCACGATGGCGAAGATCATTCCGTAGCAGGCCTCGCCGTACGCGTCGTGGACGAGTGCAAAGATGTCGTTCGTGTCGCTGTCCGTGTTGCCGCGTGCCAGCGAGATGCCTTCTTCGATAAGCACATATGCCCCATCGACGACAGCGTAGAGGTTGAAGCTGAACTCTTCAGCCGGGACTTCTGCAGAGCCGGTGACCGCATCAGCTTTTCTCAGCCAGACTTCCGGCGGGTCATAGAGAATGACGTTGTTCACAAATCCAAACCTTAGGTTGACCGATGGATCCACCGCCGGCATCGTGAACTTTAGGCCGGGATACATGTTTGTCGCATTGTATGTGCCCGGCGTCGCGGTGAAGTCCACCTCGCCCGGAGCTGTCGGGTATCCAACCATTCCGGCGCCCATGATGTTGACGGACATCACAGTAAACTGCTTGCTGCCTACGTCGCTGCGCGCCCAGTCTTCAATGACGACGAAGGTCTCGCCTATGCAGTCCGAGTATTCCTCGGCAATGAGGGCAAAGACGTCCACTTCCGAAGCATCATTAGTCAGGGTGAACTTACCGAGGAAGGTGTGCGACGTGCCGGATAAATGGTAGATATAGAAGTCGACCTCGAACGTTGGTTGGCCCACGAAGGATTTGACGCCCGGTACCGGAACATGCTCAATGATGCGGTTTGTAAACTCGAAAGATTTGTCTTTAGTGACCTCAGTGTTGACGTTCGCGGGTATCAGCGTGAACTCGACTCCGTAATACTTATGGGAGCTGCTCCATACGCCGTTCGCACCCCTGGCCGCCGCAGGCTCCGCGCCGCCCGATAGCGAATAGTAGCCGGTACTGTCGATGCCGCCATGCGTGACGATGTCGGTCTTCCTTCTGGTCCCCCAGTACTTCCAACTGTCGTTAGCCCATTCCTCCACGAGTGCGAACTTCTTGTTGTAGAAGTCGCCATCATAAAGCGGTTTGATATAGTCTTGGAAGATCTCGATTGCCGCAGCTCCGGCTGTGACCGGTATCGTGGCTTTATATGTGTACGCACCGTCAACGACTTCGTAGAGATGGAAGTTGAAAATGGTCTCACTCACATCGACTGTTTTAATTTTCTGTAGCTTGATATCTGGTTCGGTCTGCCCGGCTTCGACGTTCGCGAAAGTCAAAGTGATGGGCGAAATCTGGCCGACGTGCAGCGAGAACTCGATGCCCTTGCAAACCCCGTCCGCCATCGTCGTCCGCAGCGGGGCTGTGCCGCTCATGTTATAGTAGTACTCTGTCGCCGTCCCGGCAATAGACTGCCCTATGGTCGTAGTGTGGGTCAAGTCTGCGTAGAAGTCCGTAATCAACGGGAAGTTCGTCTCAATGACCGCGAAGCTTTTTCCAAAATAGGCGCCTTCCTTGTAGGCGTCGGTCGCTTCGAGCAGCGCGACGATGTCTTTGGATTCTAAACTCTTGAGCTTGAACGTATCGACAAATGCATACGAGGGCGCGCCGCCTGTCGCGGAGTACGTGACCTCGTAGAGGTCGAACTCGAACTCGGTTTCGCCGGCCAAACTACCATCGCCGCCGCTGGTCGCAAACGTTTTCGAAATGTTCAGAGTCATTGGAACCGCTGACTCTTCGTAGTTCTTGAATGTGACAGTTCTGTTAGCTGCCAGGGTAAAGCTATATCCGGGGTAGAGAAATGACGAGTTCCCGTAAACGCCTGGTGTGCCCGCGCCTGTGACGATGCTGTAGCCGCCGGGGTTGATCTCATCAGCGAGAACTCCGTCAACAATAAGCTTTGTATGCGCTTCATGTCCACCGTTGCTGTCATCCGGCACTATTTTCGGGAAGTCCTCAATAATCGTGAACGTGACTCCCTCGAGTTCGTTTTCCCTGCCTTCAAAGAGCTCGAGTATTTTTGCGGAAAGGTTGACTTCCCCTTCCGCTCCGACTGTGACGTAGAAAGGTTCATACGTTGCAACGACTCCGCCTTTTTCGCTGTAGAGCAGGAAGCGTACCTCCGTGAGCTTGTCGCTGCCCGTCTTCCAGGTCACGAGTTCTTTTGTCAGTTTGATTACGCCGTTGTACCGGTCGAGCGGGTTTTCCACAGTTCTCTTGTTCGTGAAGGCGATTGAGAAAGCAGTACCCATTTCGTCGATGTTAAAACTGACTCCGACATAATACTCAGCACCCGCCGCCGTTGGCTTGGATGTCACATTGCTCGAACTATCGTAGTTCGGCAGCACGTAGTGCCGTGTCTGCAGGCTGCTCGTTATTTCTGTAGATTGAGTATTGTACATGGAGTCTTCGAACTTGTCGGTGTAGTTCGGCCACTCTTCAATAATAACTGCGCTGTATCCCTTCCCAATGTAGTGAGACAAGTCAAACTCGACAGATCCTGCGTCCGATACGTTCTTCGTCTTATCGGTAGCAACCAAGTTACCGCTGCTGTCGTATATGTACAGCGCGAGGTCAAACGGCCCGCTTATCGGATCGCTGTCCGAATCAACGACTTTATTTATAGTTACTTTCTCGCGGGCGGGATCTAAGTTGCTGTTGAACTCAGGGCCGAGAGTCCCGGGGGCAGCACCCTTGTCGTGACCGTAATAGAGGATCTCCTGGTGTTCAAAGTAGTCTGTGGTCGGGTGGTAGAGGTACTTCGCGCTTGTCAGGTAGTCAAAAGCGTTGGTTTCTGTGTATGCTACGCCGCCTAGGAGTAGCGTGCACTCAAACTCGAATCCACCGAGGAAGGCGGTGCTGGTCTGAATGTAAAACTCCTTGTCAAGGTCTACAAGCCAGTACTCGTCCGGTGACGTCCCTTGTTTGCTGATAGGAGTGTCTTCATCGTAGCATACCTCAAAGTTGAGCGGTCCGCTGTCAGTAATAGGATGTGAATCCAGTAGGCTTATCCGCACGGCCAATTTGCTGTATACAGGGGCGCTGCCGTTTACGTTTGAGTTTACCATATACGGGCCATACAGATAATGCTGGCTTGCCAGTTCTTTCGGGTCACTGCTCTCAGGCGGTACGAGCTCGATCTCAAACCTGTCCGCAGACGCGAGGTATCCGCCCGTTGCGGTGGCTTTTGCGGCCACAAGAAGTTTATCGTACAAGTCTTTGCCGGCACCATATAGCTCCGGATACTGGTTGGCGCTTCCCGAGCCGTTTTCTACGATAGTCTCAATTGCTCCAAGTTTATCAACGTTGGTGAAGTTCCAGATCGCATACTGCGTCGCGAAGTAAGCCTGAACGTCGTCTAAAGCTCCTGTAAGCCCCCATAGCAGCTTTACTTGTTCGACGCTCAAAACCGGGAACGAGTTATTGAGAATAAACAGAACCTCGTCATACGTCACGTCGCCGTTGGGTTTCAGGAAGTAGTTTGCGTCGTCTGAAAACTCACGCGAGAAGTCGAGGCAATAGGTGAACATCTGCACATTGGGAGGCTTGCCGAGGACTATCCTATAGTTGGTGTCGCGCTCCGCTATGTAATAGTCAAGGCCGTCCGGAATCGGCTCCGTCGGGTCTCCGGACAGGGCAGCGGAGGCCATTCGCGCTTCCGCCCCCCGCAGAGGCGCAACCTGTTCCTCCCCGGATTTCTCGTCACGGATTGCTACCGGGTCCTCGAATCCAACGTAAGCGTAGTCCGGCCTGGACGGTTGAATGTCGTTGGCGACTCCGGTTTGACCGTACGCGGAACTCTCCAAATCGTCATTCGCCTGCGAATCACGTTCCGGCGAACGCTGCACAGGTTCCGCAGCCAAGCCCGACATGTCCTCCATGTCCGCAGTCTCAGCTGCTCCGACATCAAGGAACTCCGATAACTCCTCAACGTCCAAAACCGCGTCCATCACCGCTTCATAAGCGTTGACGTCCGCGGCGTCCCCATTCTCCGTGGTTGCGTTCACACGCGCCGGTATTACGCAAAAGCATGTGAAAACCATCACGGCTGCCAGCGCCAGGGCTATCGTGCCCGATGCCTTTTTGTGCGCACTAAACCTACTCATTTCAACTCTCCTTATAATCTGTTCGTGTGTTTATCGGTCCTGCTAATCTGTTTGGTGATGCTCGTTCGGTCGCGAAACAGAACGTATCATTTCCAAGCTTACACCAAATTGCACAAAATGTCAACGATTTTTTCATCATTTTAGTACGCAATAATATCCAGTAATAATATCCTGTACAGTTACCGGAAATTTGCCTCTTGAAACAATGGGCTCAGCGGTCTATAATGTATGAAACGCAGTAACCGAACAGACACGATATGCACAGAAAGATCGGGTGGCATAGTGAACAATGACGCCGGAGTTATAGAAAAGATAATCGCAATCGAATGGGAGATGTTCGTCAGTGTGAACGAAGGCGCCGCGCTGGCGAGCTGCCAGGAGGACAAGCCGACATTCACAGGCATGCGCAAAGCGCAGTTCAGCGCGTGGTCGCGCGATGCTGCCCGGTCGTATCTCAGCGATCTTGAACTGGCACAGGCAAGCGGACGAAACCTTCTTGCGGAAAAATACATCCACATGATGAGCTCCACCGAGCCTACTGTATATAAAGCGCTCATCAGCGCTATCCCCGCCCCTACTGAGGAAGCTCGCAAACTTGCTGCGGAGCTGTCGGATCTTCTCCTCGAGCAGACACGCGAGCTCTTCGAGAGCTACCCGCATGTTGCGGGGCAGGGGCGGCCTTTGTACTCCTCGCAGGACAGCATAGGTACCTCGGTCGAGACTTACCAGCACGGCGAACTCCTGACTTTTTCTGAAAACACGCTGCGCGAACTGAAAGCGCACGCCCTCGCGCTCGAAAAGGCAGGCATGCCGCTCGCGCGCATTATACTGGAGAACACCGTTGGTTTTTACGGTTACGACTCACTGGAGTCGGCGGAAGAGACTACGCGCGCACTCGAAGAGGAGCACGAAGGCGGGGCAGGCCCACAATGACTCAAGAGGTAGTGACATGGAACAATTCTACGAAAAACTGGACGAGCTGTATAACGCCGGCGACCTCAAGGCGGTCGAGGAGTTCATCCTCAGCGGGATCATGGACGCCGGGGAAGGCACAGTCCGGAGCGCCGGGCTGCTCAATGAACTGGCAGCATTCTACAGAGGCGTAAGCCGCTATGATGAATCGGAGGACGCCTTTGTGCGGTCAATGAACCTCTTCGAGAGTTCAGGGATGGGAGCTTCACCCCAATACGCCACCGTGCTGCTGAACCTCGCCGGCCTCTACCGCATTAAAGGAGAAGCGGATAAAGCTCTTGCTTTGTTCCTCGACGCGATTGACAAACTCGAAGCAGCCGGAGCATCTGACAGCTACGCCTATACCAGCGTCCTCAATAACACAGCCCTTGCATACCAGGAAAAAGGCGAACACAGCAAAGCGCTGACTCTCGCGGAAGCAGCGCTTGAAAGGATGCGTACCGGCGACTCAAACGAGCACGAGATCGCCACCTCGCTCAGCAATCTCGCCGCAATACATATAAGCCTCGGGGATGCGGCAAAGGCAGACGAGTGCATAAACGAATCTTTGAGCATCTATGACGCAATGCCCTCCCCCGACGTGCACCACGCTGCCGCGCTCACGACGAAAGCCGTGATACGGGCCCGCGCCGGCGAGCATCGCGAGGCTCTGGAGGGCTTCAAGCAAGCCACCGAACTGACCCGGCATTTTTTCGGTGAGAACATAGAGTACGCAGCTTGCAAGAGCAACATTGCGGAAGTGTACCAGCTTTTGGGCGATACGGCTTCCGCTGTGAAGGAAATGGCTGAGGCAACGCGCATTTACGAAAGGTTGCTCGGCAAGAATCATGACACCGCTCTCAACGCAAAGAAAAAGCTGCTGGCAATGCAGTCTGAAGTCTAGGAGCCTTGGACAAAACCTCCGCAAACTACTAACTACTAACTACTAACTACTAACTAAAACAGGATTGGTCAACACGATGAAAAATGTAATAGCCATAGGCGGGAGCCTATTCACAGGCCGTGTGTTTTCTATCCAGGCGTCAAAAAGCGGAGCGTTTAACCTGCACGTTGTAAACAGGGGAAACTTCCCTATGGAACTCGAGCGCGTAACGCAGTATAAATGCAACCGCCACAGCCCGCGGATGATGGCGAGGCTCATACCTGACGTGACCTACGACGCGCTGGTCGACTTTTGCGCATACGACCCGGGAGACGTCAAGTCTGTGATAGACGCGCTGGGCGGCAGGGTTAAGCAATATATACTCTTTAGCACGGCAAGCGTCTACGCGCCGTCCGAGACATTTCTGGACGAAAACTCGCCAATCGCAGACGTAAGCAATGCCGAAAACACGCCTGCGCTTGACTACGTGGCAAAAAAGATTGAACTGGAGCGCGAACTGGCAGCAGCCTGCGACAGCGCCGGGATCAAGTATACGATACTGCGCCCCGCCTTTATTTACGGCCCGTTCAACTACGCACCGCGCGAGTCTTTCTTCATCGAAATGATCGCAAAAAAATACGCGGTTCCCGTACCAATCGGAGCGGAAGCGCGCTTTAATTTCGTTTATGTTCTCGACGTCGCGGAAGCGCTGATGAGGATAATCGGCGAAAAAAAAGCGTACGGCGCGACTTTCAACCTTGCCGGTGAAGAAGCCATCACATATACGCGGCTCATCGCTGACTTCGAGCGCTTTAACAACGGTCCTTTCGAAACGCGGGAAGTGACGGTCGCTCAGGTCGAAAAGGAGAATATACAGCTCCCGTTCCCGCTGACGGAGAACACCCTCTACGACGGAAGTTTGATATCGCGCACGTTCGACTTCAACTATACTCCGTTCGCCGAGGGAATGGAGAGAACTTTTAAAATCTTCTACTCAATATATACTACTTAATTCCTTATATAACTTGTCCCGCCGATTGCGCCTTCCGCGCTGCCGGGCTCCTGTTTCCCGTACGCTTTAATCAGTATCTCCACGTCTGCGCCGGCAAAGTGATTCGCGTCTGCGGCGTAACGAACCCGGTAATAACCCGGCGATAAGCCCGTGACCGCAGCCCCGGTTACGGGCATGTATTTCGCGTCCATTTCCCCCTTGTACTCCATGGCGGCGGTCACGCCGCTCAGCAAACCGTCGTTACCCCAATATGAAGCGTTTGTCCCGCTGACGCCCGGGGGCGCATCTTGAGGCGCTTTTATTACATGAAGCACGTAGCTTGCCGTCGCCCCTGCGTACTCCTCATCCTCACCGATTACAGCCGTTATCGTAGCCGTTCCCGAACCTGTAAGCGTCACATTGCCGTCGCCGTCGATAACGGCGACGTTTTCATTGCTGCTCGCATACTCGATCTCGCCGCTGCCGGCCGAGATTTCAGCCTCGGAACTTATGGTAGTTTCCGGGTCGTACTCCAGGATCCTATTACCATCCGGGAAAGCGAGGGTGCGCGTCTGCAGATTCGTATGGACATACGTCGCGGTTATCGTGATTACGCCATCCACAACGTCCTCAGAGTTGATCGTGTACCTGAACAACCCTCCCCCGATTTGGCCGGTCGGAATAAGCCCGGAGGCGCCGGTAAAATGTATCATATTGTTATCGAATATTTCCGTGCCGCTCCGGTCGTACAGTCCGTAGGAGAAGAGCGCCTCTTCCCCATGCAGGGAGTCTGTGAGAGCGAAAGGCCCTCGGGTCGTTTCGCCGGGAAGGTTGCCAACTGTCACAACCCGTATTACGTAGCCCACCGGGCGCGGCATAACCGCAACGAGCTCCCCGGCTGCATCCGGCCGCGCGACTGTGCACGAAATGGTTTTTCCGGCGTCCTCTTTCCTGAGCAGGTATAACTCGTCGTTCGCTCCGGCGACGTCCTCTCCCCCGGCTTGCCATTGATATGTGAGAGGCTCTTTTCCGCCGGTCACCCGGCTTGTATCAACCCGCAGAAGGCTGCCGACGCTGCAGTCACCGGAAACCTCAATGCTGCCGCCAAGAGCCTCATAGCGGACGTCGAGCGCAACCCTACAGCTCTCTGACGACGCCGTCTTTTTTCCTCCGTCGCCGTTGTCGTCAAGAACGTTCGTCACGACGACGTGATATGTGGCGCTGCCAAGCTCTGTTACATCCGGCTCGTACTGCGCTTGTGTCGCTCCGTAAACGATCAAGCTGTTTTTGTACCATTGGTACGTCAGCGTTCCGCCGTCGGGCGAAATCGCGCCGGCAGCCAGTATGTGCGGTTCGTTATATGCAGCGGCTCCTCCGGAGGGCTGCTCCGGGATGAACGGCGCGCGCGCGTTTACCACGGCCGTGTCGTAGCCCGGGATTGAGTCCTCATAAGCCGCGTAGTGCGAGTCTCCCGAGTAAACAAGCTTTAAATCGTGGCTGCCGGGTTCGAGGTTCGCAGCAATGGCCGCTGTCCCGGCCGACAGAGGCGAGGCTCCGAGTGATACCTCCCCGTCGAAAAACTCAACAGTCCCGGTAGGCAGCAGGCCGCCGCCGTACGCTTCAGCCGCCAGGGTTGTTTTTTCATCTTCTGTATCTGCTTTTAGTACTACGAGCGAAGCCGCTTTGCTCACCACCAGATATAGCTCGAACGCAGGCAAGCCGCCGGCTCCCCCGGCTCCTTGCCCGCTGAACCCGGGCGGCGCGTACTCGAATGTCAGGGTGTGGTTCCCGGCAGGCAACTCGTCGAGGTATGCCCCGCTGATGACGATGGCCGAAGCTTCGCCGAAACCCTCTTGCGACCCGGGTTCCGGGTACTCGACGCAGTAGTCCACCCCTGCCGCCATTGGCCTTGCGCCGTTCTTCGCGCCTACAATCATGTTGCCGCCCGGCAGGACGAGGGCTGTCTTGTCCCCGCTGAACTTTGTGTGGTATACGAAAGGAGTGAGCAGCGAGACCTCCCCGTAGCATACGAGGTTATCCGCGAAGATATACGAAGTCAATCCAGAGCGCGCGCCTGTCAGTTTGATGTATACATAGTTCGCGCTGTCATGCCCAAGAGTGACAGGCCCGTTATAAATGCGCCATTCGTCATGCGAACCGGCGTCAATCGGCGAGCCGCTCACGTGATACTCGACCTTGACTTCTTCGCCGCGCCAACCTTCGACATCGGCGACCGAGACCTGCTGCCCGTTCCTGAACAGATGCTTGCCGGCGGCAGCCCTGCGGTTTCTGCTGCGGCCATCGAATGTCAAGTCCGTTCCGTCGATCCGTATTTTCCCTGCAGGCGGCGCGCAGATGTCGATCGTGAAGCTCATAGTGCCGTATCCGGCGGAGCTCGTCGCCCTGAGCGTAAAATCGCTGGTTCCGAGGCTTACCGGCGTGCCCGTAATAACTCCGGTCCTGCTGTTCAGCCAAAGGCCGGCCGGAAGCCTTCCGCGGTCTATTCTCCATGTGACCCTCTCCCCGCCCGCTGTCTCGAGGGTTTGGCTGTAGACTTCGCCTAAACCGCCGGGCGGCAGGGAGCGCGTAGCAATTTCGGGCTGCATTTGCCTTGAATGGTCCACGCTTGCGCTGCTTTCATTATACTGATTGCCGTTTTCATCGAGGTAATTGGTTCCCTCTTGCGTGAGTTCACGGTCGTTTTCGTCGAGGTAATCTGCTCCGTTTTGCAGCAAATCCTGCCCGTACAGGTTGACCGCCGCATCGGGCGCCATCAGCTCATAGGGGCTTTTGTATACGCTTTCGTACCCGTCAAGACTGAAACAGACGGGTTCGGCAAACCCTCCCTCTGCCTCGCCGTCCGGCATATAGACCAGGAAAGCGAACACCGGCGCGCCCCAAAACGGGCTGAGGCATATCGGGCCGCTGAATGTGTACACGGTCACGTCGTCGCGCGTTTTCGGGTCGGTGGATATAGATACCGGGTTTCCTATCTCGCCTGTGTAATTCCTCAAGTTGCCCTGCGGAACCGCAGCGAAAATACGGTCCCTGGATGTGTCCGGGCAGTTTTCGCCCGCGCCGATGTCCCGTGCGCTGCCGCTGCCATTCGCGGTAACTGATGTGTTCTCGCCAAAGATGAGTATTCGGCCGCCGCTTCCGCCCGCTCCGCCTCCGATTCCTGCTCCTGCGCCAAGCGGGCCCGCAGAGCCTTCCGCGATGACTGTTCCGCCTGCGATATATATGCTTCCGCTATCGCCTCCGCCGATCCCCGCGTTGCCTCCCGAGCCGTATGCCGCGATGCTGCCCTCGCCCTCGATCCTCAGTACGGAGCCTGACGGGGCTTGCAGCCCCGCATTGTCTCCGCCGCTTATGAGAACGCTGTCTCCGATAAGTGTCAGATTGACTTTCGCGCCTGTCATGTCAAAGGCGCACGCTCCCCTTTTGGCGCAGTTCGCGCTTATGCTGTCCAGGGTAATGTCTGCGGTAACCCCGGGGCTTACCTTTATATTATGCAGTGTAGATGCGCCGACGTCGCTCATGCGAATAATGTACTCGCCGCTTTGCTCAATGCTGAGCGTTTGCCCGGTATATGTCCAGCCCTCTTCAGCCGTTGCAACGGAAAAACCGGAATCGTTAAGGAACTCATGCTCGCAGATGCCGGCCTGCCCCAGGCTAAAGCTTTGCGCCAGCCCGCGCTTTGACAAAGCCAGGCTGAATCGGTCGCTGAGCGCTCCTGCGGCGCTTGCGGACTCCCGGAATACAGCTAAGGTGGCCCGGTCGCAGTACTCATCCGGCAGGCCGCTGAGTACGACGAAATCCCCGAACACAACCGCGTCTCCGGTCTCTATAGCGGCCTTGAGCTTCAGTGTCGTTCCAAAGCCGGGGCATATATTCTCCCTTAGGATGGCTACGAAAACATCGCACAAGTAGCGCCCTCTGGGGTACCGGGCGTTCCCGACCGGGCTTCCTTCGCCGGGCAGGTTCAGCCTGGTTCCCTCTCCGTATATTCTTATATAGCCGCCGTCGCCTCCGCTGCAGCTCCAACTGTCTCCGCCGCCGCCGCCGATCGCCGCGCTCTTTATTTCCGACCCTTGTCCGCCGCCTTGCGCCTCGACGTCACCGCCTGAGATAATAATCCTCCCGCCATCTCCGCCTTCACCGCCGCGCGCGAGCGCCGGTCCGGTGCTTCCGCGCGCTTTGAGGCCGTTATAGTACCCGAAGCTGCCTCCGCCGCCTATGCCGGCGCCGTAGCTGCCGCCGCTTGTTGACTTAACGGCTCCGCCGGATATCGTCACGGCATTTCCCGAGCCGCCTTCAATGCCCGCGCCTCCGCCTATGCCTGCGCCGCCGGATTGCCCGGTCGCGGTTACGAGTCCTGCGGCTATCGTGACTTTCGCGCCCCTGCCGCCGTATCCCCCGGCGTTTTGCTCAGAGTCAACGTGCGCGTACTGCGATCCTCCGCCGCCGATTCCCGCGCCGCAGAGGCCGCCTGTCGCGTTGACTGTCCCGCCGCTTACCGTCACGCTGCCGCCGTTCCCGCCGTTTCCCGCGTCCGGCCTTGCCGCAGCGCCGGCAGCGCCGCAGACGCCGCCTCCGCCTATGCCTGCTGCGCACAGGCCGCCTGCGGCTATGATATAACCGCCGTCTATGACGACCGTGCCGCTGTCGCCGCCCGAACAGGCAGCTTTCGCGGCAGGGTAAACGGCCGCGCCTCCGCCTCCGATGCCCGCGCCGCCGTTGATGCTTCCGGTTGCTTTGATTGTCCCGCTGTTTATTGAGATATATCCCGCATTCTCGCCGTCGGCGCCGGGGTTCGCGCTGCCCCCGATGCCCGCGCCGCCCGGCGTGATGCTGCTTTGCCCGTCTGGATTTGCATATAAATAGGACGCGGCAGAAATATTCGCCGCGTCAAGGCTCCCCTCGCCGCCAATATCCAGATACGCGCCCGCAGGTACATGCACGCAGGCCATACTCCCGGAATTCTTAAGGCTGTTGCTTCCGATGAGCTCCAGGTTTACTCTCGAGCCGGCGATGTCAAGGGCGCTTACACTCTGCCAACCCCCTGCTCTGGCACAATACTCCGTCACATCGATGCTCACGTTTTCGAGCGTTATGTTCACGTTTGTCAGGCCGCTCTCAACGCTTATGAAGATATCCCGGTAGGTCGCTCCTCTCGCGCCTTTAATGTGGTACGAGCCGTTATCATTTATTATAAGAGGGTGTATATCGTCGCTGCCCATGTATTCGCCTGGCGAGACCCAACCCGGGCCGCTCGTCCCTGACATGGCCGCGCCGTCCCGCAGGATAATCTCAACAGGCTCTTCCTGCGGCCCGGCGGCGCGCGCACGCGGCGCAATCCCCGGCAGCAGCGCGAGTACAACGGAAAAGGCCAGCGCAAAGGCCAGCAGTCTTCTCACTTTCTTCATAGCAGCACCAAAACCGGGTACCGGAACAGACGTCTTGTTAATACGCATTATGGTCTCACTTGACCGTTTCCGTAGATGATGAATTTGGACGACGTGAGCTCTGCCAGCCCCATGGGCCCGCGCGCATGCATTTTCTGCGTCGAGATCCCTATCTCGGCGCCGAGGCCAAACTCTCCGCCATCGGTAAAGGCTGTCGAGGCGTTCACATAGACCGCGGCGGCGTCAATTTCGTTCAGGAAGCGCCTCGACGCGTCGTAGTCGTTTGTGACTATCGCTTCGGAATGACCTGTACCATACTTGTTGATGTGCTCAATCGCTTCGCTGAGCCCGCCTACGACCTTGACGGCGATTATGTAGTCCAGGAACTCGGCGTAATAATCTTCCTCCGCAGCAGGCTTGACGCAATTGCCGAGTATGGCCGCAGTTTCGGCGCAGCCCCTGATTTCGACGTTTTTCGAGTCCAGCAGTTTCTTCGCTTTTGGGAGGAAGCTCTCCGCAATGCGCCTGTCTACAAGCAGCGCCTCCGCCGCGTTGCACACGGACGGCCTACGGCACTTTGCGTTATATGTGATCTGCGCTGCCATATCCTGATCCGCCGACGCCTCGACGTAGATGTGGCAGTTCCCTATGCCTGTCTCAATGACAGGCACTCTTGCGTTCTTTACGACATGGTCGATGAGCCCGGCCCCGCCCCTCGGTATCAGGATATCGATGTACTCTGTCAGCGAGAGAAGCTCGTCCACTCCGGAGCGAGCGGTATCCTGGACGAGCGATACGCAGTCCTCGGGCAGGCCTGACTCACGAAGGGCTGCGCGCATTATCTTTGTAAATGCGTTGTTTGACCTGAAGGCTTCCTTCCCGCCCCGCAGGATTACCGCGTTCCCGGACTTCAGGCATAAAACCGCCGCGTCGACCGTGACGTTCGGCCTTGCTTCATATATCATGGCGATGACGCCAAGCGGTACCGTTGTGCGCCCTACGACAAGCCCGTTCGGCCTTGTCTCCATCCGGGTGATCTGCCCTATCGGGTCAGCCAGCGCAGCTACGTCGCGCACGCCTTTCGCGACTCCCGCTATGCGCCCCTCGTCAAGCGCGAGCCTGTCGAGCAGCGCAGGCTGCATCCCTGATTCGCGGGCGGCGTCCATATCGGCTTCATTCGCCTCGAGTATCGCGTCGGTCCCGGCTTCCAGGGCATCTGCGACTTTTAGCAGAGCGTCGTTCTTTACCCCCGAGGCGCAGTTCATAAGAATGCCGGCTGCTGCCTTAGCCGCGGCGCCTTGAGCTTCTATGGCGGTCATATCTGTATATCCCCTTTCCCCGTGCTCCGTAACCTAACGTGGGACTCCGCCCCGCAACACATCGGAATACTTTGTAATCAGAATACGGAGTATGCGGCAATAAGCCCTACGAATACTATTGATACAGTAGAAACCAGCTTTATGAGAATGTTAAGCGAAGGGCCTGCCGTGTCCTTGAAGGGATCGCCGACAGTATCCCCGATCACCGCCGCTTTGTGGTTTTCGGAGCCTTTGCCGCCATGCTCTCCGCTTTCTATATACTTCTTCGCGTTATCCCACGCGCCGCCCGCGTTAGCCATGTATACAGCGACCGCAAAGCCGCTTGCCATGACCCCCACGAGCAGGCCCACCACGCCCTCTACTCCGAGAACAAGGCCTGTGACGACAGGCACGATTACGGCAAGTAGGGACGGCGTTACCATCTCGCGCAGCGCGCCTTTTGCGCAAAGGTCGACGCAGCGTTCATAATCGGGCTCACCGGTACCCTCCATGAGTCCCGTGATTTCCCTGAACTGCCTCCTTACTTCGACGACAATGTTCTGCGCAGCGCGCTGCACTGCGTACATTGACAGCGCGGAGAAAACGAAGACGAGCATCACCCCGAAGAACACCCCGGAGAGGACAGCCGGGTTAGTCACGCTTAAATCCAGTTTATGCGCTACTTTATCTTGCGCGATGTCTACGTATGACACGAGCAGCGCGAGCGCAGTCAGCGCGGCAGAGCCTATTGCGAAGCCCTTGCCCGTAGCTGCAGTCGTGTTTCCGAGCGAATCGAGAGCGTCCGTCCGTTCGCGGACTTCCGGCCCGAGCCCGGACATCTGCGCGATTCCACCCGCATTATCCGCGACAGGGCCGTAGGCGTCCGTCGCGAGCGTTATAGCCAGGGTTGAAAGCATCCCCACAGCGGAGATGCCAATGCCGTAGAGCCCTTTGGAGAAAAGGTGCGCATAGTCCGGCGACCCTGTGGTGAGGATACCCCCGGACGCGAGGAAGCTGATTATGACCGATATGCCGACTATCAGGACAGGCGCCAGCGTAGATTTCATCCCGAGCGAGACTCCGCCGATAATCACCGTTGCGGGGCCGGTCTCCGAAGCTTGCGCGAGCTCTTTAGTCGGTTTGTATGTTTCCGATGTGAAGTATTCAGTGAAGTACCCGATGAGGCAGCCGGCGAGCAGCCCTATGATGATGGAAATGTAAATCCCCCAGTTGCCATCCATGACTATCACCGTAAGCGGAGCAGCGGCGACCGCAGCTATAGCAGCGGCGACGTATGTCCCGGTGCGCAATGTGCGTAGGAGTTCTTTCTGGCTTGCTTTTTCGCCTGTCCTTATGAACAGCGTTCCGATGATTGAAGAGATCACCCCAACGACGGCAAGCAGGAGCGGCAAGACCATGCCGGCCCATCCGTACCCGGCGGCGCTGCCTATCGCGAACGACGCGAGTATCGAGCCCACATAGCTTTCATAGAGATCCGCCCCCATACCGGCGACGTCTCCGACGTTGTCTCCGACGTTGTCGGCTATAACTGCCGGATTGCGCGCGTCGTCCTCCGGTATGCCGGCTTCGACTTTGCCTACGAGGTCTGCGCCGACGTCAGCGGCTTTCGTGAATATGCCGCCGCCGACGCGAGCGAAGAGCGCGAGCGCGGAAGCGCCCATGCCGAACATAACCATTGTCCTTGCTATCTCCCCTGCGTCGCGGTTGAAGACGTACCGGAGGAGCATGAGCCACACCGATATGTCGAGCAGGCCGAGGCCAACAACTGTAAAGCCCATGACCGCTCCGGATGAGAAGGCGACTTTCAGCCCTTTGTTCAGGCTTTCGCTCGCTGCGTTTGCGGTGCGGGAGTTGGCAGAGGTCGCGATTTTCATGCCGATGAACCCGGCGAGCCCGGAGTATATGCCGCCTGTCACGAACGCGAAGGGCATGAAGGGCGATACGAAGCCGAGCAGCGCGATTACCGTAAGTATTGCTGCCATTATTATGTAAAATATCACTACGGTCCTGTACTGGCGCTTGAGAAAGGCGTTTGCGCCTTTTCTGATGGCTGCCGCGACTTTGACCATAGCGGGTGTTCCTTCAGAAAACTTCATAACTTTGCGGCTTTGTATGAACGCGAAGATAAGCGCCATAAGAGCTCCTACGCCGCCCAGCCAAAGCAGGTTCTCATAACCCATGGTTACACATCAGTCCTTTCCGGTGAAGGGTACGTCCGTAAAACGTATAGTCCAACTACATATTTTACAAAAGTACACACTTATTGTCAACATATAAAAAAATTCATTATTTGTACTTATGAACCGTTTATACATAGCAAAAGCCCTTAATGCTTGCTATGCAATGCACTAAGAGGCTTTTTTTCTGGAGGCGACACCCGGATTTGAACCGGGGCGTGAGGATTTTGCAGACCCTTGCCTTACCACTTGGCTATGTCGCCATAGCTCTGCTTGTGAGGACGATGGAGCGGGCGACGAGGCTCGAACTCGCTATATTACCCCAAAAAGCAAGCTTTTCGGGGGCCCCACCTCGGATTTAACGTGCCTTCGGCACAGGTGGAGGTAGCGATTCAAGGCAACGCCGCAGTACTGGAGCTCTACTGTTGTACTCTGGAGCGGGCGACGAGGCTCGAACTCGCTACCTCCACCTTGGCAAGGTGGCGCTCTACCGGATGAGCTACGCCCGCGTGAGATATATTGACAGCGCGCTTGCGGCGCTTGAACATAATGCTGGTGCCTCCGGTCGGAATCGAACCAACGACACGTGGATTTTCAGTCCACTGCTCTACCGACTGAGCTACAGAGGCGCATGAAAACCGGACGCCGCCCCAAGGCGAGCATCGCTTTGCCTGACAGGCGGCCAACACAGGCGCCGCCGCCGCGTCGTTGACCGGAAAAATTGTTGGCGACCCAGAACGGGCTCGAACCGTCGACCTCCAGCGTGACAGGCTGGCGTTCTAACCAACTGAACTACTGGGCCTCGCAGACCGCAACCAAAGGTTGGGCGTAGACTAGAATAGCTTATAATCTGAATGTTGTCAACACTTTTTTTATGTGGTAAAATGTCGGCACTATGAACTTTATACTAAAAGGCGATATTTGCTGCTGTAAGTCCCAAAAAGAGCTTGAAACGCTCAAAGACGGATACCTTATTTGTGAAAACGCGCTTGTAAAAGGAATTTTCGCGGAAATCCCCGCCGAGTGCGCTTCATTCCCCGTCGCCGACCACAGCGGCTGCCTCATCATACCCGGCTTATGCGACCTCCACGTGCATGCCCCGCAATACGCATTCAGGGGGCTCGGCATGGACGCGGAGCTGCTCGACTGGCTCGAGGCCTACACATTCCCTGAAGAGTCGAAATACGTTGAGATCGACTACGCGAACTCTGCCTACAGCATTTTCGCCGACGCGATGAGGCGCAGCGCGACGACAAGGGCATGCGTGTTTGCCACATTGCATACTCCGGCGACGATGCTGCTTATGGACAAGCTCGATCGCTCGGGGATTGTCACATACGTCGGCAAGGTGAATATGGACAGGAACTGCCCCGACACGCTCCGCTCCGAGAGCGCGGACGCGGCCATAAAAGCGACAGACGTATGGATACGATCCACAAAGGATAGATATAAAAACACTTCGCCTATCATCACGCCGCGTTTCGTGCCTGCTTGCAGCGACGAGCTCATGGAAGGGCTGGGCGCGCTGCAGAGGAAATATGGCTTGCCTGTCCAGTCCCATCTATCGGAGAACAAGGAAGAAATCGCCTGGGTGCGCGAGCTGTGCCCGCAGGCAGACTCGTACGCGGGGGCTTACGACCGCTTCGGGCTTTTCGGGGGAGCCGGAGCGCCGACAATCATGGCTCACTGCGTCTGGAGCGAAGGCTCCGAGGAAAACCTGCTCAAGGATAACGGCGTCTTCGTAGCCCACTGCCCGCAGTCGAATATAAACCTGTCCTCCGGCATCGCGCCAATCCGCAGATTCATTACCCAAGGCATCAAGGTCGGCCTTGGAAGCGACGTCGCGGGCGGCTGCCACCTGTCGATACTGCGCGCGATGAGCGACGCGATACAATCCTCAAAGCTTTACTGGAGGATCGTCGCGCATGACGACCCCCCGCTCTCCGTCCAGGAGGCATTCTACCTCGGCTCAGCAGGGGGCGGCGCTTTCTTCGGGAAAGCGGGCAGCTTTATCGAAGGGTACGAGTTTGACGCGGTCGTCATAGACGATAGCGCCATACCTTCCTCAAACCCACTTACATTCGAAGAACGCCTTGCCAGGATAATCTACTTCTCAGACGACAGTATCATCCGCGACAAATACGTCCGCGGAGCAAAAATCGATCTAGATTAGGAGCAGCTTACATGAAACCGATCAGTAAGTCAGTCCCCAAGATAGACCACTGCGCCAAAACGCGGGGTCTGGCGGAATATGTTTGCGATTACGACGCCACAGGTATGCTGTACGGGCGCATTTTACGCTCGAAGCACGCGAAAGCGGACGTGCTGAGCATAAACCTCCCCGCGATGCCGGAGGGCTACGATTTCATTGACCATCGCAGAATACCGGGCTTGAACCGTGTCCATATAGTACAGGACGATACGCCTGTCTTCGCGGAGAGGACAGTCGAGTATATAGGCGACCCGATAGGAATTATCGTCGGACCCGAAGAGCGCGAGGTCGACAGGCTTCTTGCTTGCATAGAGGTTGAGTACGATATACTTACCCCTGAGTTTGACGCGCGCAAGTCGCCTGTGGCGTTCTTCGAGTACGGCTACGAAAAAGGCGACATCGCGATAGCGTTCGCGCATGCGGACAGGATATACGAAGAAAGCTTTGAAACAGGCCGGCAGGAGCAGATGTATCTCGAGACGAACGGCATGATCGCTGAGTACGCGCAGGGGAAAATGCTTGTACACGGCACGATGCAATGCCCCTATTACGTGCACACGGCAGTCGCCGAGGCTACCGGGCTCCTCCCCGAAGACGTGATAATCGCGCAGGACGTCACGGGCGGCGGCTTCGGCGGCAAGGAGGACTACCCTTCCGTACTGGCATGCCAGGCTGCAGTCGCGGCGTATGTGACCGGGAAACCGGTGCGGGTCGTGCTCAGCCGCAGGGAAGACGTCGAGTTCACAAGCAAGCGCCACCCTGCTTTTTGCGATATAAAAGCCGCTGTCAAAGATGGGCGCGTCACCGCAATGCAGATCGAGGCGGTATACGACGCCGGCGCATACACAACCATGACCCCTGTCGTCCTCCAGCGCGGCGTCATTGCCGGCGGAGGGGTATACAGCATAGAGAACCTGAAAGTCAAGGGCGAGGCGCGCAAGACAAACACCGTGCCAAGCGGAGCCTTCAGGGGTTTCGGCGGGCCGCAGATGTTTTTCGCGGTTGAGATGATGATGTCACATATCGCCAAGGACCTCGGCGAGGATCCCCTGGATTTCAAGCTTGCGCACACGGCAAAGCTGGGCGACGCGACTTCCACGAGCGGCATGCATCATTTCAACGTACCCTTGCCTGCGATGATGGACGAGGTCGCGCAGGCTTGCGACTATCGCAGGAAGAAGGAAGCGTACGCGGATCAACAGGGGCGGCTCCGCAAGGGGATCGCGATGTCGGCTGTATACCACGGGGCTGGCTTCACAGGCATCGGTGAACGCGATATTATCAAGGCGGTCGTCAGGCTGCGCAAGGATAAAGATGGCTATGCGGAAATCCTCGTCGCCAATACTGATATAGGGCAGGGCTTAAGTACAGCGTTCACGAAGATCGTGGCTCAGGAACTTGGCTTGCCTTTCGACCGTGTAATAATAAAGCTCCCCGATACAGGGAGGGTCCCGAACTCAGGCCCGACAGTCGCTTCTCGATCGGTCATGGTCGTCGGCGAGCTCCTGCGGCGCGCAGCCGCCCGGCTCAAGGATGAATGGCTGGACGGCGAGGAGCAGGTAATCGAGGAGCGGTACGTCCATCCGGACTTTATGATTACGTTCGATATAGACAAATTCCAGGGCGACGCCTACCCGACATTTTCCTGGGCTGCAACAGCCGTAGAGGTTGAAGTCGATACGTTTACCGGAGATATTCGCATTCTCGGAGCCTGGGGCTCTTACGATATCGGCACGCCTATCGACGAGAACATCGCCGTAGGTCAAATGGAGGGCGGCCTTGTCCAGAGCCTGGGGTATGGGATGATGGAAAGCATCGCCGCAGTAAACGGGCGTATCAGGAACAACTCTTTCAGCGATTACCTGATCCCGACGGCAGTCGACTTCCCTGCCGTTGACGTATCGCTTCACGTCGAAGAGTACCCGGAGGGTCCTTACGGCGCGAAGGGCGCAGGCGAGCTGCCTCTCGTAGGCGGCGCTCCGGCGACCATTGAGGCAATCGAAAACGCAATCGGTGTAAAGCTCAGCAAAACGCCTTTCCTGCCCGAAGATGTGGTAAAGGCTTTATATTGAAAAAGTACACTTCAGAAAGGTTGGTCATATATGCCTGCCGGAATCAACTTCAACCTTAACGGAAACGAGATGCTCTATACAGGCTCGCCCGAAGCCAGGCTCCTTGACGTGCTGCGAGACGAATACCGCATGACAGGCACAAAATGCGGCTGCCGGGAGGGCGAATGCGGGGCGTGTTCGGTCATAATTGACGGAAAGCTCGCAAACTCATGCCTAGTGGCTATGGGGAGCATAGACGGCTCGGGCGTTACCACTATTGAGGGCTACAGCAAAACAGCGCGGTTTGCCGCGCTCGACAAGGCATATGAGTCGGTCTCCGCCGTGCAGTGCGGGTTTTGCATACCCGGCATGATACTCGCTTCGGAGTGCATCCTGGCGGCCACCCCTCACCCGACGGAAGATGAGATACGGACCGGCATATCCGGTAACTTGTGCCGCTGTACAGGATATAACGCAATAGTCAAAGCTATAGGCATTGCCGCCGAGGAAGGAGACGGATTATGGTAGGCAGCGAAAGGCTCCCCGATGCGCAGAGTAATCAACCCGCTTCCGGCAGCGTCACTGCCGGTTCGCTTGATGAAGCGCTCAAGCTGCGTAAAGAGAACCCCGGCCTAATACCCTACGCAGGCGGGACTGACCTGATGATAGAAGGCAGAGCAGACGCCGCTTACCTGTTCTTGGGTAAAGTGCCTGAGATGAAACGCATCGCGCAAGATGATGAGTTCATCCGTTTTGGGGCGGCTTGTACGTTCTCGCAGCTTATATGCTCTGCGCATACACCCGGAATCCTCAGGGATGCATGCCTCCAAATCGCTGCTCCCGCAATACGTAACATGGGTAGCATCGGAGGGAATATCGGCAACGGTTCTCCTAAAGCCGACAGCGCGCTGATCTTCATGGCAACAAACTCGATGCTCCGCCTGGTAAGCGCTGACAGCGAGCGTATTTTGCCAATCAGGAAGTTCTACCTCGGGCGCAAAAAACTGGATCTCGCGCCGGACGAGCTCATTGTTGAAGTCCTCATGCCCATACATGGCATAGATAACTATTATTACAAGAAGGTGGGCGGAAGGAGAGCGCTTGCCATCTCGCGGGTTGCGTTCGCGGGCATAATGGATGTCCGGGACGGGATTATATGCAATTGCGCGGCCGCATTCGGGTCTATTGGCGATGTCATCGTCTGCCTGGATGAGATTGACCGTATGCTTGTTGGCAAAAGCGTCGAAGAAGCTTCCGCGCTCAAGGAAGCTTACATCGACGCTTATAATATGGCTATCGTCCCTGTCGCCGGCAGAGTGAGCGCCGACTACAGGAAGCAAGTCTGCATGAATCTGCTCCGCGATTTTCTAGAATCAAATCACATCTAATCACATCTAATTTTGAAAGGATGCGTTAAAATGTCAGAGAAGAAGAATATGCTGGAACAAAAGGACAAGTTCAGGTGGAGGGACAATCCGCCGACAAATGTCACCAAAGAGGGTATGGAGGCGGCTTTTGCGTGCGCAGGCGACTCGGAGGCCAACAAGTGCGACTGCTGGCACACCGGCTGCGTGTACTACGACAATTGCAAGGCTTGCATCGTGTTCCACATGTGCCTGGATCAGTTCCCGACCTGCCAGAGGGAAAAGCTGGAAGAATGGGGCGTCGATTACATAGGCAAAACCACCGGGAAGTCTGGCTCCTAGAACCCGAGTATCGCTTTGGCTTCTTCCCGGCGCGCCAGCGGGCGGCCTACTTCCCTCGCGATTTCCTGCGCTTCCTGAAGCAGCTCAACGTTCGTCGGGTTGCGGTCAGGGTCGTAGAAAAGCTCGAGGCCTGTTTTTACATGCCCGCCCAGCTCGATGACGCGTTTTATGAACGGGCGGGTATCGGCGTTCCCCTCGCCCCAGATCGAAATAAACCAGGGCAAACCGATGTCGCCCATCAAGTCGAGATAGAAATACAGGCTCTCAAGAGTAGGCGGCACGCCGTTTGTGTTAATCGGCGGCAGGGCAACCGAACCGTAATCCCCAAAGAAGTAGAAGTCTATGCTGGAGCCTTTCGACACGCGCCCCCTTTTGATGTACTGCTGGGCTGTGCGCAGATAACCGGGTTCGTAGATTCCCCAGATTATCCCGATCTCATGCTTGATGCACGACTCTACCTGCCTGTTAAGGACGCTGAACGGGACTGCGTATGTCACGCCTGCTATGTTCCCGTGCTCATCAACAGCAAAGGGCAAGTTCGCAGAGCCGCAGTCTACGCAGCTAAGGCAGACCCCTGCGCGCTCCTTGAGGAGCTCGACGTGCTCGTTGCCTGAGAGCACGTCGCTTGTCGCGCCGGTGCCCGTGCTGTACCAGAAGATGTCAGGATATTTTTCCATCATGGGGCGGGCTGTCCTCATGTAGTCTTCGTATGCCTCTTCCCCGCCCATGCCTATGTTTGAGTTGTGCAGATGGATGGCGCAGGCGCCCGCTTCCCAGCACTTTATCGCTTCAGCGGCTACTTCTTCGTGCCCTATCGGCGTGTTGGGGTTGTGCTCCTTAGTTCGCAGACCGTTTATATGGGACTCAATTATGACCGGGGTTGTCCAGCTTGGTTTTGCGTCATAGTAATCTTTAAGTCTTCCGCTCATTTTCTTTCCTTTCTGCTTTGTGTAATTTGAAGTCGCGCGGCTTCAATCAAGCGCCAGATGCCCGGGAAGACTTCGCTGCCGTCGCGGTGGTCTTTCGCAACGCCGCCTAATCGGATCCGCACAGAATCGCCATCCAGCGGAAGGAACCCGTCGTTCTTGCTGCCGCTAAAATCCTCTTCGCTGGCAAACAACGTGAATTTATCAAGGTACGGCGCGCTCGAATAGGGGCAGAATACCTCGCAGTTGCCGCATTCGTTGCACGCCGCGTCTATATGCAGGATTTGCCGGGCGCCGTCGACACAAATTGAAACGTTCGCCCGGTTCGGGCAGACGTCGACGCAGCTTTCGCATATCGTAGCACATTCGAGGCAACGTTCCGGTTCGCAGACGGACGAGCAGTCGCGGTACAGTATGCCCTTCTTAGCTTCAGCGGGTTTAATGTCCGGGTTCAGGTTCAAGCCTGAATGCCTCTCTATACTCTGCCCGGTGATGGCTTCGACGCACTTGATCGCGCCGGCGATGGCTTCGGCGACTGTAGCCGGGCCGCTTGCGGAGTCTCCTGCGAGATAGATTCCTTGAACGCCGCTTTGAAGCGTATCGGCGTCCAGGACAGCTCTGCCCCTGCTATCGGTCGGGATTCCAAAACTCTCTAACAGCCCCCCGTCGATACTGTTCCCGACTGCTGAAATGACAGTATCCGCAGGGATTTCCATTTTCATGCCGGTTGGCACGGGGCTGCGCCTGCCCGAGGAGTCCGGCGCCCCAAGTTCCATCTTGTCGCACAGCAGCGCGCTGCCACGCAAGCCGACGGGAGCGAGCAGCTCGAAAAACTCAATGCCGTCTTCGAGCGCAAACTCGAGTTCTTCAGCGTCGGCCGGCATATATCGTTTCGTGCGCCGGTACACGAGCGATACTTTCTTCACGCCTTTGGCCCTTTTCGCCGCGCGCGCTGCGTCCATAGCCGTATTCCCGCCTCCGACTACCACGACGTTCTCCCCCAGTATCACAGACCCCGGGTCTGACTTCAATCTCTCCAGAAAGTCCAGCACGTCGAGAGCTTCGCCGCCATCGAGATCCAGAGCTCCCGGTTTCCATGCGCCGACAGCTATGATGATTTGCGAGAACCCTTCGCTGCGCAGCGTTTCAAGGCTCATGACTTCGCTATTGAGCCGCAGTTCGACGCCCATCGCCCTGATAAAGGCAACGTCGTTGTCAATTGCGCCGCTGCCTATGCGGAACTCCGGTATGACATGCCGGACAATGCCGCCTAAGTCGCTTCTCTTTTCGAAGAGTGTGGCCCTGCGGCCCGCTTTCGCGAGAAAGTACGCTGCCGAAAGCCCTGCAGGGCCGCCGCCGATTACAGCGACTTTATCGCCGGCGCGCTCGGTCGGTATGCGCGTTTCTTCCAGCAACTGCGTAAACGCCGTCTCTGCGGCCTCCAGCTTGACCGCGCGAATATCCACGCTTTTTTCATAAAAAGCGCGGGTGCATTTATCCATACAGCGGTGCGAGCAAATCGTGCCGGTTATGAAAGGCAGCGGGTTGCTCGCCGTTATAACCCTCAATGCTTCAAGATGCTTCCCCTCGCCTGCCAGGCGCAAATATGCCGGTACATCCTGCCCTATCGGGCAGCCGTCGCTGCACGGCGGCGTAAAACAGTCCAGCAAAGGGACTTCCGCTTTCATTTTGCGCTCCGGAACCCGGCCGACGGGCTTGCGGTACAGCGGGTCGTTATTGGCTTTTTCGACCAGGGCGCCAAGTTTGCTTTCACTAACGCCTGTAAAGGATTTACTCCCGGAAGTCGACTCAGCCAGCAGCTCCGCAATCTGCTTCATTCGCTGATACCCGCCCGGTTTGAGCAGAGTCGTCGCCATAGAGATCGGCCAAATGCCTGCCTCATATATTTCTTTGATATTCCTGAACTCCGCTCCGCCTGAGTAGCTGATCCGCAGCTTCCCCTCAAAAGCTTGCGTCAGGCGCTTCGCGAGCTCGATCGACAGCGGGAAAAGCGACCTGCCGGACATATACATCTCCTCGCCCGGGAGCTCAGCTGCGGTGATATCCACGGGAAATGTGTTCGTCAGTTTCACTCCGAACGAAAGCGAGAGGCTGTCGGCCAGGCTTTGCAGCCTTTGCAGCATGGGGATTGCGTCGCCCGGCTGAAGGTCCGCTTTGAAGTGGTGGTCGTCAAATGAGATATAGTCATAGCCGAGGCTGTCAAGTGTCTTGCGCGCATAATCGTATCCAAGCAGCGTCGGGTTGCATTTTACGAATGTGTGAAGCTTCTTGTCATTGAGTAAATACGATGCGATGCGCTCGATTTCCTCCGGCGGGCAACCATGCAGCGTAGAGAGGGTTATTGAGCCGCATATCCCCGGGTCGATCGCTTCTATATACGCCTCGTCAACATTTTTAAATCGGGGCAGATTCTCAAGAGCCCAGCTCGTGCAAGTTCTCCACGGCTCTGTGTGTCCGGCGTTTTTCAACCCCTCGATGAAGCTGTCGATTTTTTCTGTCTTTATGCCTTCGAGGTCGTAGCCTACGCTCATGTTGAAAACGAAACCGTCCGGGTCGCCGAGTCCGTACTCGCGGCTCAGCAGCTTCAGCGCGTACCAGCCTTTGATGTACTCATCCAGCGCCTGCGGTACGTATAGCTCTGTGGACCATTCGACGTTGTACCCTTCGTCTGCGGCCAGGATACATGGCTTTGATACAGGGAGGTCCTCTCCGTCGAGCGTCTGCACTGTTTTGAGTTCAAAGAATCTGGCGCCTGCCGCGTATGCGGCGATAATGTTTTGCGCGAGCTGCGTGTGCGGTCCCGCTGCGGGGCCGAAGGGCAGTTCAAGTCTGCTGCCGAAAATCTCTAATGGCTCGACTCCTGTTGCGCAATAGAGTTTTCTCACGCCAAATATGGATCCATCCCGCTCATAATCGCCGAGCGCCCTTTCCATCAGCTTATCGAATGGTATTTGCGTCATTTTGTCGCTCATTGCAGTCTCCTTCTACTTGTAGAACGTGCCTTCCATTGGGAGCTTCTGCCTGAATATGCCATCCAGTTTGTAATACGCCCCCTGTATCGCGGGCGCCGTCGGGATTGTCGAGAGCTCGCCCATGCCTTTGGCGCCGTGCGCTGCCGGGAGGCTCGCGCCGCTGTTGACGAAGACAGTCTCTATCTCCGGCGCGTCCGTTGCCCGCAGCAGCCCGAGAGTGCCGAGTTTCGCCGTCGGGTAGCCTCCCGTGACAGGGAACTCCTCCGTAAGGCCGTATCCGACGCCCATTATTATACCGCCTTCGAGCTGCCCCTGCGCAGCCTTTGGGTTTACAACAGTTCCGACGTCATAGGCTGCTGTAATCTTCATAACCTTCCCCTGCTCGTCCAGCTCGACGACTTGAGCTGCGTAGCTGTACGCTACATGGCTGACAGGGTAAGGTTTTTCGCTGCCCATAGGGTCTGTTTCCGGGCAGAACTCGCCGTAGTATTCGCGCCCCTCGAGAGCTTGCAATGCTTCCTCCGCAGTCATGTTAGCCATCGGTTCGCCGATTGCCATTTGCTCGTCAATATCGGCCTTTAGCTTCCTTGCCGCAATGCACGCCGCTTCGCCGGAAATGACTGTCTGCCGGGAAGCCGTCGTCGTGCCTGAGTCCGGAGTACGCGAGGTGTCCGGCAGTTCAGCGACTATGACACCGGGTGAAATGCTCACAGTCCTCCCGAACGTTTCGCCACGCGGCTCGGCCAATAGTTCGCTTTGTGGCTCGCCCTGCGTCTCGCTCAGCGTCTGGCACACCATTTGCGTCAGCACCGTCAGCATCCCCTGCCCTATGCATGCCGCGCTCGACCGTACGTGGATTTTACCGCCCTCGACGGAGATGATGCATCTGCCCGTGTCCGGCAATCCTACGCCGCGCCCCGCGTTCTTGAAGCAGCTCGCGATTCCGGCGTAAGGAGCCTTTTCGTAAACGTCCTTCACAGCGAGCAGGCACTCCGCCATGGCGGTTGATTCGTCCGCTATCTGCCCGTTAGGCAACACCTGACCCGGCCTTATCGCGTTACGGTAGCGTATTTCCCAGGGAGAGATCCCTACCATCTCCGCGAGAAGGTTGAGGTTGCTTTCCATGCAGAAAGCCGATTGCGTGACCCCGAAGCCCCGGAACGCGCCGCCCGGCGGGTTGTTTGTGTAGACGGCCATTCCCACTATATCGACATTTTGGAAGTTATACGGGCCCGCCGCGTGTGTGCAAGCTCGCTGCAATACCGGGCCGCCGAGGCTTGCGTATGCCCCGGTGTCAGAAATTATCTCAGCCTTTACGGCGGTGATCTTCCCGTCCTCGTCGCAGGCCGTCGTGAAGTCGATTTCCATAGCGTGGCGCTTGGGATGGACTTTAAGGCTCTCTTCGCGGGAGAACTTCACCTTGACCGGCTTCTTCGTAAGCCAGGCGGCAAGCGCGGCATGGTGCTGGACTATCATGTCCTCTTTGCCGCCGAACCCCCCGCCCACCAGCATGGACTTGACACGGATATTTTCTACCGGTATCCCAAGCAGGCCGCTAATCTCATGCTGCTCGTCATAGACGCTCTGCCCGCCGGTGTAGAGCAGCAAGCCATCGTCTCCTTCGGGGACGGCAATGGCGCATTCGGGTTCCATGAACGCATGGTCGATAAAAGGCATGGAGTAATGCTTTGAGACTACATGCTTTGAAGCGGCAATAGCGGCGTCCGCGTCGCCGCGCTTGATGAACTGGCGGTTCATCAGGTTTCCGTTTTCATGGATGCTCGGCGCACCTTCCGCGAGAGACCGGGCAGGCGACGTCAGCGGGGGAAGTTCCTCGTACTCGACCTTTATAAGCGCAAGCACTTCGTCGAGCGTATCTGCGCAGCTTGTTACGGCGAGAGCGATAGCGTCGCCGACATAGCGGGTTACCCCTCCGGCGGCAATCAGCGCGTCCCAGTCTTTGACGATATGCCCGCATTTGATGTCCCCCGGCACGTCGCCGGCGGTGATGATACGGATGCAGTCAGCATGCCGCTCCGCTTCAGAAAAGTCTATTGAGAGCACGCGCGCTCGCGGGTATTTTGATCGGAGCGCTTTGGCAAAGACCATGCCCTCCACTATTACGTCGTCGGTGTACAGGCCCGTACCGAGCGTTTTCTCTTCCGCGTCCACACGGAAGAAGTCCTCTCCAAGCCTGCCTGAGAATTCCTGCTTTGGAATCGGGGAGTTGTCACGGAAAAAGACAGCCGCATTGAGGATCGCGTCGATGATCTTGACGTATCCTGTGCAGCGGCAGATGTTCCCTCGAATCGCTTTTCGTATGTCCGCGCGCGTCGGGTCGGGGTTTGCGTCAAGCAGCCCCTTCGCGCTGATGACCATGCCGGGAATGCAATAGCCGCACTGGACCGCGCCCGCCGAGGCGAAGCAGTAAGCATAGACTTCCTTTTCCCGCTGTGAGAGCCCTTCGACCGTCACGATGTTTTTCCCCTGCAGTTTCGCGACTGTCGGGATACAGGCTCTTGTCGCCTTGCCGTCCACCAGCACCATGCATGTGCCGCAGGCGCCTTCGCCGCAGCCTTCTTTTACGGAGGTCAGGCGCAGGTCGTCACGTAGGTACGCGAGGAGCTTTTTTTCCCCGTTTGAGCACCCCACTGTATTCCCGTTTACACTGAGTATTATCTTTTCAGATCCCATAAAGAGCCTCCAGTCGTCGTCGCAAACTCCACTCCGCTCCGCCCTCACAAGTTCGGGCATACGCTCCGTTTCGTTGCTCCTCCTCTTCAAACACGACCCACTTCGTTGGGCTCGTGTTTGATTTTCTAGATATTGCTTTTTCATTGATTATTTGACACTACCTATAAACGAATGGTTGTTCCGTTCTTGCCGGCGAGGCCTTCCCTTGCTTTTGAGAGCATCGTGATGAGCGCCCTGCGTCCGGACCCGGATTTTACGAACTCCAGCGCCGCTTCCACCTTGGGGAGCATGGATCCCGGCGCGAAATGCCCCTCGCCTATATAGCGCTCCGCATCTTCTGCGGACATCTCGCTCAGCCATTGCTGATCCGGCTTTCCAAAGTTAATTGCAACCTTTTCGACAGCGGTGAGAATAACAAGCATATCGGCGTCGAGTTCCTCCGCCAGCTTCGCGCTGGCGAAATCCTTGTCTACGACAGCCGACGTGCCTTTTAAGTGCCTGCCTTCTGTTTTTTTGACCGGGATTCCTCCTCCGCCGACGGTAACCGGTATCTGCCCTGCTTCCAGGAGCGCGAGGACTGTTTTGCTTTCAACTATGCCAATTGGTTTAGGCGAAGCGACGACACGGCGCCAACCGCGCCCCGCGTCTTCCTTCATGTCGTAGCCACGCTCTGCCATCTGCGCAGCTTCTTCTTGCGAATAGTAGGCTCCGATCGGTTTTGACGGGTCGGCGAAAGCCGGGTCGTTTTCGTCCACCAGGGTCTGTGTGATTATCGTCGCAACGGGTTTGTCAATGCCCCTGTCAAGGAGTTCCTCGCGGAGCGCGTTTTGTATGTCGTAGCCGATGTATCCCTGGCTCAGCGCCACGCAGACAGACATAGGTATATAGAACAGATGCTCGTCAAACTTGGCGGCTGTCTCCATCGCCAGGTTTATCATGCCGACCTGCGGTCCGTTGCCATGCGTGATTATGACGTCGAATCCGTCCTCTATGAGGTCGGCGATCGCTTTCGCGGCGCTCTTCACCGCAATCATCTGTTCGTGCAGGTTATCGCCAAGGGCGTTGCCGCCCAGCGCCAGTACTATTCTTTTCACTCTTGGTACCATCCTTAAATCTTACGGGCGGCAGGATGCCGCCCCTACCTACTAACTGCCTTCGCCTGTCCTCTTTCCGCAAGGTACCGCAACATCGCTGCCGGATCCTTGCATTTTGCCAGGAATATCATCGCGGATATTATATAGGGCTTAAATCCGGCCTGCTTGTACAGCGGCTTGCGGTAACGGCTGAACACTGACGCGTCCACCTCGCCCATCTCGCAGCTAACTCCGGTTATATCCGCCGGCAGGCAGTGCATATACAGCGCGTCGCCGCCTTTTGTCAGCTTCATCATGTCTTCCGTGCAGGCCCAGTCCCTGTGCTCGGCATTTTGCGCAAGCAGCTCCTTCTCGAGAGCCTTTATGCCCGCGTCGTCGCCGTTACCGTAGAGTTGCGTCCTTTTTTCCATCGCGGCATAGGGCGCCCAGCTCTTTGGGTAAACTATGTCTGCGTCCTTGAACGCTTCGCGCATGTCGTTGGTCCTGTAAAAGCCGCCGCCGCTCTTCGCGGCGTTTTCCGCCGCTACCTTCTCAACCTCACCCATGATCTCGTACCCGACGGGATGAGCGAGGCAGACTTCCATGCCAAACCGCGTCATCAGCCCGATGATCCCCTGCGGAACAGAGAGCGGCTTGCCGTAGGACGGCGAGTACGCCCAAGACATAGCAAGCTTTTTACCCTTGAGGTTCTCCACGCCGCCGAAGTGGTGAATAATGTGCAGCATGTCGGCCATAGACTGCGTAGGATGGTCTACGTCGCACTGCAGGTTCACAAGCGTCGGGCGCTGCTCGAGCACGCCTTCCTCGTAGCCTTGCCGCACTGCGCCGGCGACCTCGCGCATGTAAGCGTTGCCTTTGCCGATATACATATCGTCGCGTATGCCGATGACGTCCGCCATGAACGATATCATATTTGCTGTCTCGCGGACAGTCTCACCGTGCGCGATCTGGCTCTTGCCCTCGTCAAGGTCCTGCACCGTGAGGCCAAGCAGGTTGGCCGCCGAGTTAAATGAGAAACGCGTGCGGGTGGAGTTGTCGCGGAACAGGCTGACCGCCAGGCCGCTGTCAAATATCCGCGGCGAAATGTTGCTTTCGCGCAAGAGCCTCAGCGCGTCCGCGACTGCAAAGAGCGCCAGGAGTTCATCGTCGCTTTTCTCCCAGGTGAAGAAAAAGTCGTTCCCGTACATATTTGCGTGGTCAAGGCTCGCCAGCTTGCCGGCGTATTGTTCGATGTTAATACTCACGTTTATTCTCCATTCTGCTTTGAATATATTGCCGGTAACACCGCAAACACTGCGGCGCAGGTTACAAGATCCTGTTTCCATGTCTTTTCGTTCGGGGCGTGCGCCTGCGCTTCCGCGCCCGGGCCGAAGCCTATGCACGCAATACCGTTGCGCCCCATTATTGTGACGCCGTTCGTCGAGAATGTCCACTTGTCGGTAAGAGGCCTTGCTCGCCGGGCGTCGATCGTTTCAGCAGAGCCTATGCGCTCGCTGCCGTAGAGGCCGGTGTACGATTCTTCCATTGCGCGAGTGACAGGGTGGTCTTGCGGTATGACCCAGGTCGGGAAGTAGCACTCGATCGGATAGATGCAGCCGGTGTAAGATGGGCGGTCGTACTCATACATAGAAACAGCCACATCATTGCCGTACTTCTTGACCGCCGGCAGCGCGCGTATTTCGTCGAGGCAGGATTCCCATGTCTCGCCTGCTGTCATACGCCGGTCGAGGGAGACAGAGCAGGAGTCCGCCACCGCGCAACGGCTCGGGGAGGTGAAGAATATCTCGCTGGTCGTTATGGTTCCCCTGCCCAGGAAACGGGCTTCGCGCCACTGCGGGTTGAACTCCTCGTCCAGCATTTTGACAAGCCCTTTGACCTGAGCGTCATCATCCGCGTTGTTTTCGTTCAAGGCGCGTATATCTTGCAGGATATCCGCCATTTTGTAAATGGCGTTATCTCCCCGTTCGGGTGCGGAGCCGTGGCACGAGACCCCCTTGACGTCGACCCGGATCTCCATGCGCCCGCGTTGGCCGCGATAGATGCCGCCGTCGGTCGGTTCATTCAGCACTACGAACTCCGGCCTCACGCCGCTCTCGTTAATAATGTACTGCCAGCAAAGGCCGTCGCAGTCCTCTTCCTGAACGGTCGCGGTGACGAGTACTTTATACTCGTCGCTAAGCAGCTCGAGATCCTTCATTATTTTCGCGCCGTATACCGCGCTGACGATTCCCCCCTCCTGGTCTGACGCGCCCCTGCCGCCTATTTCTTCATCGGTCTCGTAGCCTTCGTAAGGGTCGAAGCGCCAGTTATCCCGGTTGCCAATGCCGACCGTATCGATATGTCCGTCGAAGGCGATGAGCTTTTCGCCCTTGCCCATGTAGCCCAGCAGGTTGCCCATCGCATCAATCTCAACTTTGTCGAACCCCAGGGCGCGCATCTCCTGCGCCGCGCGTTCGATCTTGCCTTTTTCATCGCAGCTCTCGCCGGGAATGAGTATCATGTCGCGCAGGAATTTTGTCATGTCGTTTTTGTAGTGCTCGGCTCGCGCCTTAACTGCTTCATAGTCCATAGTGTGTACCCAATACCTCTCTTGTATTCTTATGGTTCGAGCTAAACTCCTGAATGGAGCTGCCCTTCCCAAACTATACGCCGATAGTTCTCAGGGTCGGTATCGCCTTCGGTGCTGAACAGCAGGATATGCGAATCTCTCCCAATGCCGGCCTGTTCGCGGAGTTCCGCCATGCTTCTCTCGCTACTTGTGAGCAGATCGATGAGAAATCCCATCGCCGAAGCGCCGGACTCACCGGATATTACCCTGGGATCGCCGCGCAGAGGGGCGCCGAGCACGCGCATCCCCCGGGCTGCTGTTTCGTCCTCAATCGTCGTAAAGTACGAACTCTTGTTTCTAAGTATGTCCCAGGACAAAATGTTCGGCTCGCCGCAGGCAAGCCCTGCCATAATCGTATCCATATCGCCGCCGACTTTTACGATTGAGCCGTCGCCTTTCTGTGCGCTTCGGTAGTGGCATGCAGCGACTGTCGGCTCCACCACGAACGAGATAGGGCTTTCATCTCCGTAATAGTTGCACACAAGGCCTTGCGCTGAACCCGCGAATGCGCCGACCCCGGCCTGTATGAACATATGCGTCGGCATGATTCCTCGTTCCCGCAACTGGTCGCAGGCCTCCAGCGCCATGACGCCATAACCCTGCATTATCCAGCCGGGGATATCTTCATATCCCTCCCACGCGGTATCCTGAACGATCACTCCACCGGGGGTCTTTTCGGCGAGTTGCGCCGTAAAGCGGATGGTATCGTCATAATTGCTTTCCGTGATATACGCCTGCGCGCCTTCGCGCCTTATGTTTTCCAGGCGAACGGCCGGGCAGCCTTTTGGCATATATATCACGGACTTCTGCCTGATTTGGTTCGCTGCCCATGCAAGAGCCCGGCCGTGGTTGCCGTCGGTCGTTGCGAAAAATGTGTATTCACCGAGCTTGCTCTTCATGTCAGGCGAGGTCAGCGTCGTATAGTCCAAGTCCCACACCGAGCAGCCAACAGTTTGAGCTATGAAGCTCGCGAGGGCGAATGTGCAGCCCAGCGCCTTGAAGGAGTTAAGGCCGAACCTGTATGACTCGTCTTTGACGTAGATACCGCCTACGCCCGTTTCGCCTGCCAGGTTATCCAGCGAGGCCAGCGGCGTAACGGAGTATTGCGGAAAGCTTTTGTGGAACTCCCGAACTTTGCTAATCGTCCCGATGTTCATAAGCGACAAGTTCTTCGCGCAATCGGACACAGGGATAGTATTTTTTATCCATCTTGTGTTATGCAATACTGTTATCTCCATTAGTTGTTTGCTCTACATGGCCCCTACGGCGTTAGGCCTACGGTGGTGGACAACCCCCGCCGCCCTGCGGGCGTCACCCCCTTCGTGCGCGAAGGGGGCTTGGGCAGAATGCCGCCCCTACGGCGTGAGGCCTACTCTGTCATTAAACTCATCGATCAACGCGTCTATCCGCTCCGTCTGCCCCTGGACCGCTTCAAATGTCTCATCCTGATGATACCACTGGTCGTCCAGCTCACGCGGCGAGCGCCCCTGCTGCTCGACCCATGTGTAGTATTTTAAATTATGCACCCTCTTGCGCTCCGCGTATGTTAGCTCTATCAGGTTATCCGTCCGTATCCCCCGCAAGCTTGCCGCGAAATCAGCAGCAGCGTTCAAAGCCTTGTATTCGCCGCGTTCCTCGCGCAGTTCCTCAAGCCTGGACATATACATCTCAACCGAGTCTGTAAGTACCGTGGCGACAACGTCCTGCTCCGTAAGCTCATAATACTTCGCGAACTTGATAGCGCAGAGCATGTTCGATATGCCGGATATGCCCATGAGCGCAAGCCGCGCGACATCACGCTCGTCCATACCGGCTTCTCCAGTCAAAAACGACTTGCCTGCCTGCTCGTTAAAGAGGCGCAGGAGCGCCATCGAGTCATTATCGTCGATGGCTATCGCCATGTCGGTGTTCCGGACGTTATGCACCCAGGGGATGTGCTTATCGCCTATGCCCTCGATGCGGTGCGCGCCGAAGCCGTTATTCAGGATCGTCGGGCACTGCAGCGCCTCGCCGACCGCTATTTTGGAGAATGGGTACTTCTGCTTCAGGTAATCCCCGCTCCCGAGTGAGCCGGCAGAACCTGATGTCAGGCAGATGCCGGCGAAGTTGCCGTCGGCGCCTTTGATGCTCTCAAACGCTTCCTCGACGGCGCTTCCGGTAATGTTGTAGTGCCATAAATAGTTGCCCATCTCCTCGAACTGGTTGAAGATCATCACGTCGTCCCGGGTCGCGCGCAGTTCGTTCGTCTTGTCGAAGATTTCCTTGACATTGCTTTCCGTACCCGGCGTCGCTATGACCTCGCCCGCGATTTGCGACAGCCAGTCAAAGCGCTCCCGGCTCATTCCCTCCGGCAAAATGGCGACAGACTCGCAGGCCAGCAGCTTTGAGTTAAACGCGCCTCCCCTGCAATAATTGCCGGTGGAAGGCCAGACCGCCTTCTGCGCGGCGGAGTTGAACTGCCCTGTCACCAGCCTGGGCGCGAGGCAGCCAAAAGAGGCTCCTACTTTGTGGCAGCCCGTGGGGAAGTACTTCCCTACCATGCAGATTATCCTTGCAGGGACTCCCGTAAGCGCGGACGGCAGTTCTATGAAGTTAGGACCGGCGTACAAGCCTCCGCTCATCTTGGGCTCGTTCTTCCAGGTGATGCGAAACAGGTTCAGCGGGTTGACGTCCCATAGCCCCACGCTGCGCAGCCGGTCCTTGATACCTCCGGGCACATTACTTTCGGGGTCCCGCATCTGCTTGAAGTTCGGGATGATGACATTATTCTCCCGTGCCTTTTTGATGTTTTGCTCAAGGTTGCCCTTATTTATTGCCAGATCGATCATAAAAAGTCCATTCCTTTCATTGTGGGGGGCGGGATTGTTTACGTGGGTACCTGAACAGACACTCATGTTTACTCACGGACGAATGTTCCGCTCTCGTCGCCGCGCCTCTGCTTCAGCCCGAGGCTCCTTGCAATCCTCATCCCGGTAGCTGTGACGGCGCAGCCGCCCTGCGCTGTCTCCCTGAGCTGCTCGGGCATAGTTCGCCCGACCTGCTTCATCGCGACAAGGACTTCGTCGAACGGGATGACGCTCTCGATGCCGGCCATTGACATATTAGCGCTCGTTATCGCGACTGATGTGCCAGTCGCGTTGCGCTTGATGCACGGCACTTCCACAAGCCCCGCGACAGGGTCGCACACGAGGCCAAGCAGAGACTTCAGCGCAAGAGCCGCAGCGTTCTCTGATTGCTCGTATGTCCCGCCCATAAGGAACGCCAACCCGGCCGCAGCCATCGCCGCCGCGCTGCCGCACTCAGCCTGGCAGCCGCATTCCGCTCCGGACAGGCTCGCGGTCTTCGCTATTTTCATCCCAATGTCGCCGGTAAGGTAGAGGGCGTCTACGACTCTCTCATCGTCAACCCGGTTCAGCTCGGAAAACGCGATCAGTACAGCGGGCAGTATGCCGCTTGCCCCCGCTGTAGGCGCCGCTACTATTTTGCCCATGTTCGCGTTTGTTTCAGAAGTCGCAAGCGCGTATACAGTCGCGCGGTTGTAGACATTATCTTCGATACTTCCGCTGTCAATGAAGCTTTTCATCCTGCAGGCGTTCCCGCCGGACATACCGCTGTGCGAGCGCGCGTCTTTGTCGCTTAGCCCCGCAGCGATTGCTTCTCTCATCACTCTAAGCGTTTCGTGCATGTGTGTTCTCATAATACTCAACCCTCAACCCATCCTGGAAGCTTTCCAGTATTTTGTACCCCGCGACTTTCTGGTCTGTCTCTATTACCATTACGGCTTTGTCGTCCTTGCTTAGCCTGAACACTCTCATAAACGCGATATTGATTCCGTTCTCGCTGAGCCAGGTAGTGATTCTCGCGATAATGCCCCTGCGGTCGCTATGGAATATTATAAGCGTGTTGAAGTCTCCGCTGAACGACACTTCCATGCCGTCGACTTCCTGGACTTCAATCCTCCCCGCCCCCACAGACGCCCCGCGCATTTTCACGGACATCTCTGCGTCCGATAGCTCTATCAGCGCGGTGTTGGGGTGGTAGTCGCTGTTTTCTTCGTACTTGAACTCATATTCGAACGGGCAATCCTCAAATACAGTTTTTATGCCCGCGTCGTCCATGGTGTAGCCGCAGATCCCCGCAAGGAGCGCTTTGTCTGTTCCGTGCCCTTTGCCGGTTTTTGCGAACGACCCGTAAAGCGTTATTGTCGCTTTGGCAGGCTCGCTGCCGAGGAGTATCCTCGCGACATTGCCGAGCTTGACGGCGCCGGCCGTATGAGATGAGGATGGTCCTATCATTATCGGGCCGATGATGTCGAATACATCCAATTTTACAACACGCCTTTCGTTATATGTTTTGGTTTGGGGGGTGCGCTAGCTTCGCAGCGATAGGTCCGGCAGCCCGCGTTTGAGAAAGCTTCCGCGCCCTTTTCGCCCCAGGAAAATCCCATCGCTTACTATAACTTCGCCCCGCGAAATCGTCATAACCGGACGGCCCGGAAGCGGCAAGCCTTCATAAGGCGTGTAGTCGCAGTTCTCGTGCAGCATGTCTGCTGTGAGCGTCGCTGCGGAGTGCGGGTCGATAATCACAATATCAGCGTCGCTGCCCGCTGCTATCACGCCCTTCTTTGGGTACAGCCCGAACAGCCTGGCGGGGTTCTCGCAGCATAGCGCGACAAACCGCTGCGGGGTCAACCTGCCTGCAACAGTTCCGGAGAACATGAGCGGGATGCGCGGCTCCACGCCCGGGATCCCTCCCGGGGTCTTGGTAAAGTCATCTTTGCCAAGCTGCTTTTCCTTTGCGTAGAAAAAGGGGCAGTGGTCGGTCGCGACGACGTCGACGCCGCCCTCCCCGAGGGCGGCCCATAGCGCCTCGCAGTTCCCCCGGGAGCGCAGGGGCGGGCTCATTACATATTTCAGCGCGTCCTCTCTCTCATACAAAGAGTCGTCAAGGAACAAATATTGGGGGCATGTCTCCGCGTATAGATTCTCCTGCCCTCGCGAACGGGCCTCGATTATGCGCTCCAGGGCAAGTTTTGACGATAGGTGCACAATGTAAAGCGGCGCGTCGCCGGCCATCGCGGCAAGCCAGGCCATGCGGGAGACTGCCTCCGCTTCGCATTCAGGAGGCCTGCTCATCGCGTGAAAAACAGGCGCGGACTGCCCGGCAGCCGCGCCAATTGCTCTGTACTTCTCACGAAGCCACGTGAGAGCGCCGTCGTTTTCTGCATGGACTGTCAGCAGCACGCCAAGCCCGCAAGCACGATCCATGAGTTTAATAATCTCGTAATCAGTTATCTTGCCGTCGTATGTCAGGTAAAACTTGTGGCTTGTTATCCCCTCACCGGCGAGCGACTCGATTTCTGCAAGGATCGTATCATCAACATGGTCGAGGACCCCGTGAAAGCCGTAGTCCACCACCGCGTTCCCTTGCGCGAGTTTGTGGTACGCGTCGACTTGATGCGAGATAGAGCAGCCTCGGGGGCCGAAGGCCATGTGGTCCACTATTGTCGTCGTGCCGCCGCAGGCTGCCGCGACGGTTCCTGTGTAGAAATCGTCAGTAGCTCTGACGGCGCCAAGGTCGAGATCCATATGCGTATGGACGTCAACGCCGCCGGGCATAACGATTTTGCCCTGCGCGTCAATGACCGTCTCTCCTGCGCGCGGTTTGAGCGACTCGCCTATTTCATAGATGATTTCGCCTTCAACGCGAATATCGGCCTTGCCCGCCCCGGCCGCCGTAACGACTATGCCGTTGCATATCAGCAGAAGAATCACCTCCCTTGGGAGCTGTTCGGCTTGCACAGATTGCTTTGCGTTTTTTCACATTATGTAATATACTAGCATAGAAAGGTGTATTTTTCAACATAACATCTAGATTTTCATCAGGAGGTGCGACATGTTACTAGCCGGTAACGGATTGCTCATCACCAGAGGCGCTGAGAACAAGTTGATAAAAAACGGATGCGCCGCGATTGACGGAAGGTTCATTAAAGAAGTCGGCGACACGGCGCTGCTCAAGGCGAAATACCCGGACGCGGAGTTCCTGGATGCGCGCGGCGGCTTGATCATGCCCGGGCTCATCAACGCGCACAACCACATATACAGCGCATTCGCCCGAGGCCTGTCGATCAACGGTTACAGCCCGGCGAACTTCCTGGAGATACTGGACGGCCTTTGGTGGACTCTTGATCGCCACCTGACGGTCGAGGACTCCTACTGGAGCGCGATGGCGACATACCTGGATTGCATCAGAAACGGCTGCACGACGGTGTTTGACCACCACGCGAGCTACGGCGGCGTCAGGGGCAGCCTGTTCGCCATTGCCGACGCGGCCGGGGAACTCGGCGTGCGCTCCTGCCTGTGCTATGAGGTCTCGGACAGGGATGGCGAGGACAAGGCGAAGGAAGCTATCGCCGAAAACGCGCAGTTCATCAAGAAGGCTCAAGCAGACAACTCGGATATGCTCAAAGGCATGATGGGGCTGCACGCTTCCTTCACCCTGTCGGACGAGACTTTAGCCTTATGCCGCGAGTCAACGCCGGAGGGCGCCGGCTTCCACATCCACGTCGCCGAGGGTATGGACGATGTCTACGACAGCTTGAAAAAATACGGCAAGCGTGTGATAAACCGACTGTATGACAATGATATTCTTGGCGGCAGGACTATCACCGGCCACTGCATTCACGTGAGCGGTTCTGAGATGGATATTATCAAGCAGACAGATACTATGGTCGTGCACAACCCGGAGTCCAACATGGGCAACGCTGTCGGCATACCGCCCTGTATGGAGATGATGAAGCGTGGCATTTTGCTGGGCCTGGGTACCGACGGCTACACGAACGATATGTTCGAGTCCGAGAAGGTCGCCAACATAATCCACAAGCATGTTCTTTGCGACCCGGGCGCTGCGTGGAGCGAGGTTCCCGCTATGTTGTTTGCCAATAACGCCCTGATAGGGAACCGCTTTTTCGGCGCAAAACTCGGCGTCCTGGAAGAGGGCGCCGCCGCTGACCTCGTCATAGCCGACTATGATCCGCTCACTCCAATGGATGCTTCCAACTGCGACAGCCACATCGTGTTCGGGTTAAGCGGCCGCAGCATTGTCACGACGGTCATAAATGGCGTTGTCAAGATGAAAGACCGCGAGTTTGTCGATATTGACGCGGCAGAGATTATGGCGAAGTGCAGGGAGATGTCAGCGGCATTGGCACAGCGGATTAACAGTTAAACCTTCAGGCGTTACATCGTAAAAAAGAGACCCGCTTTTGTTTAGCAGGTCTCTTTTACTTTATCGGCAACTGTAACTGTTCAGGTACCCACTACCTCCAGGCGCTATATTTCATTTCTTTCGCTCGAATGCGCATCCATGCGCATACTCGCACGCTCCGCATAATTTCCATGTGTATCGAATCGAAGCCTGCTTCGATTCGAAGAGGAGCTGCGATGAAGCGTGCGAGCGTTACAGCTTGCTGTAATGCGAGACTTAGCGTAATCCGCAGCGACGAGCTTCGCTTACGAAATGAAATATAGCGCCTGGACGGGGTACCTGAACAGACACTCAATGGCTAACTCGCAAGGACCAACTGCAGCAGGAAAACGACAGTCAGAATCCACATAAGGACGCTGATGTCTTTGACCTTGCCGGTCGCGAGCTTGACAACAACATAAGAGATGAACCCGAAGGCGAGCCCCGTAGAGATCGAGTAGAACAACGGCATCGCCACGATCGTAATCCCCAGCGGAATGAGCTCCTCGAGATTGTCTAGCTTCATGTTCTTTATCGGCTCAACCATCAGCAGGCCGACTACGATAAGGGCAGTAGCAGTCGCAAAGCCCGGAATCGTCAGGAACACAGGCGCGAGGAAAAGGCTGATGAGAAAGAATATTGAAGTGACAATAGAAGTCAAGCCCGTGCGGCCGCCCTCCTGGACTCCTGCGGCGGATTCGATATACGTCGTGACTGTCGACGTGCCGAGGACAGCGCCCACGGTCGTCGCGATAGAGTCCGACAAAAGCGCGTTGCTGACGCCTTCAAGTTCGCCCTTCTCATTGAGCATGTTCGCCTTGCTCGCAACGCCGGCCAATGTGCCAACAGTATCAAATATATCGACGAAGAGGAACGCGATCATGACAGACAGGAAGCTGAACACGCTGCTGGCGTCAACGAAAACTTCCTTGAAACCTGTGAAGAGTTTGCCGAATGTGGGCGCCAGAGAAGGCGGCAGCGCCACAAAGCTTTTGGGAATAAGGTCGAAGTTCCCGACAGCGGGGTCGACGGCGTACCAACCGGCGAGCTGCGCGATGATCCCGAGCGCCCAGGTAATGATTATACCTATAAGCAGCGCGCCCTTGACCTTCTTCAGGAGCAAAACTATCGTGATAATCACGCCAATAAGCGCGATTGCAGGCGCCGCGCTGCGTAAGTTCCCAAGCGCAACAAAAGTCGCCCCGTCCGCTACGACTACCCCTGCATTCTTAAGGCCGATGAAAACGATGAACATGCCTATGCCCGCTCCGACTGCGTACTTCAAAGTGAGCGGGATCGCGTTAAACAGCATCGTGCGGATTCCGGATTTGCTTAAGACTACGAATATCAAGCCTTCTACAAAAACCGCGCACAGCGCGAACTGCCAGGTGTAGCCCATCCCAATGACTACCGTATATGCGAAGAATGCGTTGAGCCCCATTCCGGGCGCCATTGCGAATGGAAGGTTCGCAAGCAGCGCGATGCATACGGTTCCGATTACTGCTCCCAGCGCGGTCGCCACGAACACAGCTCCGCTGTCGAGCCCCGCCGCGCTTAGGATGTCCGGGTTCACGGCCAGGATATACGCCATGGTCGCGAATGTAGTGATTCCGGCGATTGCCTCCGTTCGGATTGTCGTCCCCTTCTGTTCGAGCTTGAAGAATTTTGATATCCGTGCAGCCATCTTACGTCTCCTTTCGTGTTTTGGAAATAGTTTGCTGTGTCAAATCAAACAGCGTTATGATATAATGATTTCTGCGAAATCATTATACATCGATTTTAGCCGTGGCGCGGGACGCGCCACATGGCAATTATATCATTCGCTGCGCTTATGATATAATGATTGCTCCGAGATCATTGATTGGGGGAATTATCACTATGGTATATACGCTGAAAGTCGCCGGTTTGGAAAGGCAGCTCTCGCTGTTCCCGATAGGTGGCGGGGTGTTCATCGCGGGTTTCCTGTTGATGGGCGACGTCGAGCTGACTGTCTGCTGTGCGCGTGAGTTGCTCAAGAGCTGCCCTGACTATGACTACATCATCACTCCCGAAACCAAGAGCATCCCTTTGGTTATGGAAATGGCCCGGCAGCGCGGCGACTCTGCTTTCGTCGTCGCCAGAAAGCAGGTCAAGCTGTACATGAGCGATGTGATGAGCGTTGAGGTGAAGTCAATCACAACAGAGAACCCACAGCACCTTTACCTTGATGGAAAGGACGCGGAACTCCTGAAAAACAGCAGGGTCCTGGTCGTCGACGACGTTATCTCGACCGGGAACTCGCTGGCGGCGGTCGAGGAACTGGTGAATTTCGCCGGGGGCTCGATCGTAGGCCGTGCCGCAGTGCTGGCCGAGGGGGACGCCGCCCTGCGGGATGATATCATTTTTCTGGAAAGGTTGCCGCTATTCAGCGAAGGCGACGCCGGGAAATGATTGCGCAGTACCCCGTCTGTTCAGGTACCCACTATGCAGCCCTTTTGGGCGCCCTGCGTTTTTGCATGAAAATCACGAATGCCAGCACGACTACGCCGACGGCATCCGAAGCGACCTCAGGGTATATCATTGCCAGGCCGGCGCCGACAAGCAGAATCCTCTCGTACCATTTACACTCATCCTGAACGAAGCCTGCGAGGCCTCCCGACAGAGAATACATGCCCAGCATGGCCGTCGCGAGGCTGAAGACGATGAAAAACACGTTCGTATCAATCATCAGCATAGCGGGGTTTAGGACGAATATGTACGGCACAATGAAAGCGCCGATGGCAATTCTGGTCGCGGTGACGCCTGTCTTGAACGGCTCGCCTTTTGCAATGGCAGAGCCGGCCATAGCCGCAAGCGCGACTGGCGGCGTAATATCTGCAATTATCCCGAAATAGAATACAAACAGGTGCGCGCCCATGATAATCGCTGTCGTCGGCGCGCTCAGCCCGTTAATATCAATGAGCAAAGCTATGAGTGCGGGCGCGCAGATAGTAGACGTAATCAGATAGTTCGCTGTCGTCGGGACCCCCATGCCAAGCACGATGGACGCCAGCATAGTGAAGAACATAAGCAGGTACAAGTTACCGCCGGCGAGGTAGGATATCCCGGTGGCGAACTTCAACCCCAGCCCTGTCAGCGTGACAGTCCCTACGATCATTCCGGCCATGCCGCAAGCTATCGCGACGGCTAGCACGCTCCTGGCGCCCTCCCTGAGGCTCTCGAGCACTTCGACGATGCGGAATCCCAGCTTGCGGCGGAAAAGGCATATCACAATCCAAATCCCAATCGCGATAAGGGCATACTGCGTGAAATGCAGCGAGGGGACAAACTCCTTGCACACCACCATGAACCCGATCGGTATAAGCGCCCACCATTCCACGCTGTAAACAATAAGCGAAGAGAGTATCGCCCCGAGCGCAGAGTAAGCGGGAGTTGCCTTTGACGAGAGCATGTAAATCATGTAAATCAGCGGCACGAGCAAATGGCCGCGTTCACGGAGCAGATGCACGACCTTCGGCACATCCTCAGACGCCGCGCCCTTGAGCCCGAGTTTGCGCGCTTCGTGATGCACGCTGATCAGTATGCCGGAAAAATAGAGAACGGCAGGGATAATCGCGGAGACGATTATCCTGCTGTACGGGAACCCTGTGTTCTCGGCCATCAGGAACGCTGCCGCGCCCATGACCGGGGGCATGAGTTGCCCGCCTGTCGAGGCAGCTGCTTCAACTGCGCCCGCGAACTCCGGCTTGTAGCCAAGCCTTTTCATCGCCGGTATCGTGAATGAACCCGTGCCTACGGTATTAGCCACCGACGATCCTGACACCGTGCCAAAAAACGCCGATGATATGACCGCAACCTTCGCGGGGCCCCCGATGCGCTTGCCCGCGATTGCGTTTGCCAGGTCGATAAAGAATTTGCCGACCCCCGTCCTGTCAAGGAAAGCGCCGAACAGGATGAACAGGCAGATAAACGTCGCCGACACGCCGATTGGCGTGCCGAAAACACCCTCAAGGGTGTAGTACATATGCGTAATTACCTGGCGCGTTGTATAGCCGCGATGCCCGAATGTCCCAGCAATATGCTGCCCAAAAAATGTGTAGGCAAGAAAACAGGTCACGACGATGAGGATTGGAGTCCCAACGATGCGCCGGCAAGCCTCCATAAGCAGGAGGATGCCGATAATTCCGATTACGACCTCCTTCGTACCGTAGTTTCCGATGTTGCGCACCAGGTAGCTCAGGTTAAAGGGTATGTAGAGCGTCACGGCAATCGACGCTGCAGCGAGAAGCCAGTCATACCACGGTATTCTGTCGCGCCTGAAGTGCCGCCTTGCCGGATAGAGCAAAAATGACAGGCACATCGCGAACCCGAGGTGAATCGGCCTGAGCAGGCGTTCCTGAATCGTGAAAATGCTGGTGTAAATCTGGAAAACGGAAAAGGCGATAAGTATGACCCCGACCAGGTTCTTCAGGATTTTTGGGAGCTTGTTCCTGTAAGCCGACTCCCTGTCGTACTTATCGAGGACTTCAGCCGCGCTCTGCGCGGCTATCTGCTCTTCCGTCATACCGGAAGTATCGGCTTCGAGTTCAAGAGCCTCGATCGACGCCGGTTCTTCTTTCTTTTTCTTTGAAAACAGCATAGGTACCCCCGGTACTGTTATAGGAAATGAGTGAAATCGCCAGCCCGGATCCCAGGCAATTATTAGGGCTAACGGCCAACGGCTCCAGCGCCCAGTCGCGGTTTAGCTAGCGCCCTTCCCCTGCATATACCGGACGACGCGCGGAACCGTGCTGACTTTGATCTCCACAGTACTCCCCGGCCCGGCGGCTTCCAGCAGAGAGGCCTCGCGGCCGTTGAAAGATAAATGGTGATCGGGCGTTTCCTGCAGAAGAATGCTTATGCTCTGCATATGTTTATCTATCCCGAGCAGCTCGTAGTGGTCACCGACGCGAACAAGTTCGCTTCCGACGCCGTCCGCCGGAACCGGGACGCCCGCGCCGAAGGTTTTAAATATGCTTTTTACGACAACAAGGTCGCTGCCTGTCCACTCGACTACATCGGTTATGGGCGAAAGGTTGAGCGAATGCGTGAACGTAATCTCAAACCTTTCGCCCTTGTCTATCGGCCATGCAATAAGCATCTCGCCGCCACAGGTCACGGACAGCCTCCCAACGGGCCACAGCAGAGCCAGCAGAGCTATCGCCGCCGCAGCGCATGCCGCAAATGCGGCGATGCTCTTGCCTGAACGCAGTTGGCTTGTGCTAGGAGCTTTCATACCCGCAGCAAAGGCAAGATTATTTTATAGCCCCGACTTCCTTGTAGTACTTTTCCGCGCCCGGATGGAAGGGTATGCTGACGCCCTGGACAGCGCTCTGCAAAGACAGGAGCTGCCCCTTGGCGTGGGCTGTCGCAAGCGCGGACTGGTTATCGAACAGAGCTTTCGTAATCTGGTACGCAATGTCATCGCTGAGGTCCGTGGTGCAAGCCAGCGTCGCAAGGACGGCTACAGTCTCAACCCCGGGTACTCCGTAGTCATCGTTCGATATCGTGAATTTTGAATAGAACGGATAGTCGGAAATGAGTTTATTGGCTTCCGCTCCGGATATCGGGAGCAGGACGATTTCCGTAGATGAGTTGAGTTCTGTAATCGCCGGGTTCGGGACGCCCGCCGTGGTAAATGACGCGTCGAGAGTGCCGTTTTGCATTGCCGTCGCGGCGTCGCCAAAGCTCAGGTTTTCAACCCTGCCCAGATCGGAGAACTGCAGGCCATAGGCTGCAAGCACCTGGCGGGCGTTTGCTTCGGTACCGGAGCCCGCGTCGCCGACGCAGACGCGTTTACCGGCGAGGTCGGCTATGCTCTGGACTCCCGAGCTTTTTGTCGCGACGACCTGGACCACTTCAGGATACAGCGTCGCGATCGTGCGGAGCATCGCCATTGCGCCGTCGTCTTTGAGCAGTTCTGTGCCGTGGTAAGCATAGTCGAGGACGTCGTTTTGCAGGATCGCCAGCTCGGCCTCTTTGCTTTTCAGAGAGCGAGCGTTCGCAGCGGACGCTCCCGATGTGTTAGCGGTTATCTCGATGTTTGAGAGTTTTTCGGTGAGCGTGGTGGCTATTACGCCGCCGTATGCGTAATACGTGCCGGAAGTGCCGCCTGTTACCATCAGCAGCCTTGTCGGAGTGCTGTTTTTCTTTGAGTCCGAACACCCGGCGAACAGGGTCACGATGAGCAGCGCGGATAGGATTAGCGCGACGATTTTCTTCATTTGGGTTGTCCTCCATTTATGATTTCGCATGAGTATACCACATATCGTCCGGGTAATGCAAGAAAATTCATAATTGAGCCAGGGTAAAAAACGCCAAAAACGAAGCCTTGTAGCATTTTACGTTACAAGGCTTCGTTTGGAGCTCCCGGTCGGACTCGAACCGACGACCTGCGCATTACGAATGCGCTGCTCTACCGGCTGAGCTACGGAAGCGCGCTTTGGCTCATTGTCGCGCCGGTGATTGGGATTATATAGTTCCAAATGGCGTCTGTCAATACAAAAAATACCATAGCCATGCAGCTGCGAAAAACGAACCGCACTGTGAACTGTACCGCCTATGGTACGGGCAGCAGCGCTGTCATAACCCTGGCGATGACCGGGAGCGTGACAAGCGAGAGCACGGTTGAGACAAAAAGCATTTTCGAAGCGAACTGCGCGTCGCGGCCGTACTTCTCCGCAAGCATCGCAGTGACCGTAGCTGCGGGCATTGCGGATGCCAGAACTGCCACGCCGGTTACAAGCGGGTCCACCTTTAGCAGGAGCAGGACTGCGAACACAACCGCCGGTATGGCGATCAGGCGCAGGAAGGAATAATAAAAGCAGTCTTTGTCAATCACGCTCTTTAAGTCCACGCCGCTGAGTAAAGAACCGACAACCAGCATGGACAGAGTCGTGGTGCAGTTGCCTACCGTACTGATAGTCCCTGTGATAAAATCGGGAAGCGTAACCGGCACAAGCAGGTAGACGAAACCGAGTATGACGGCCCAAATGCACGGGTGCGTAGCGACCGTCCTTACTTTCTCTTTTGTGGCTGTGCTTGTGAAAAGAGACAAGCCGGCAGTCCACATGAACACTCTGAGAGGTATGAGCACGATTGAACCGTACAGCATGCCGGTCTGCCCGAAGACCGACGCAATTACCGGCAGCCCCATGAAGCCGGAGTTGCTGATAATCGTCCCGTACTGCATGACTTCGCGTCTTCCGGGCTTGATGCGGATATATAAAACCTTTGACAAGAGCGTGTAGAATATATGCATGCACGTCGAGACAAGGAGCACGATTCCGCACTGCCGCAACACTTCCGGTGAGATATCTTTGCTGAACGAGCTGAAGATGTTGCATGGAAGGACGACATACAGCACGATGTCGGTGACGTCGGCTCTCGCTTTAACGGAAAATATGCCTTTTTTCGTTATGAGGAAGCCAATCGCTATGATGATGAACATCATTAGTTGCGTTTGAAGAATGCTCACTCACCCCTGTCAGGACTAATTGTGGGACCTCGCCCTGCCCTCATAAGCGCTCCGTATATCACCAGAGAAGTATAAAGAACCAATTGCGCATACAATACCATCCGCTCCGGCCCTATCAATCGCCTCATTGACGCCGCTTGCCACAGTTTCCCCGATGAATACCGGCGCGCCGTATGGCGACAGTTTATTTGCAAGGGTTTGTGTATTCATAGCGCGCGGGTAGTCCGGGCGCACGGCGTAGAATGCATCTGCAAAAACAGCGATCGGTGCTATCATCGAATCCACGTCTTTATCCGCCATGACGCCGATTATGAAAACGATCTTTCTGCCCGGGAAATGGCTCTTAAGGCTTGCAGCCGTTGCTTCAATCCCTTCCGGGTTATGCGTGCCATCCAGTATGAAGACCGGATCCCGCCCGAGCAGTTCGAATCTGCCGGGCCAATTGACTGCTGCAAGCCCATCGACGATATCGGCGTCGCTGATGGCGTAGCCTTTCGCGCGCAGGACTTCCAGAGCCGTCACGGCGACGGCGGCGTTACGCGGCTGGTACGTGCCGGCGAGCGGCAGTGTGATCTCCCCGTAGGGCGCGAAGTCAAATCGCGAATGCTCGAGCGTGTGCACGGGGCGGGATATGCGGGAGAAGTCAGTTTTCTGCAGCCTGGCTCCCTTCTCGCGGCATGTCCGCTCGAATACTTCCTCGACCTCAGGTAAGCCGCCATAGACGACAACGTCGCCTCCGGCTTTGATGATGCCGGCCTTTGCTCGCGCAATGTCCGTGATCTCCGGCCCAAGTTCTTTGACATGTTCGAGGCTGATCGTCGTTATTACTGCGACTTCGGGTGTGTCAATCACGTTTGTCGAATCCAGCTCGCCTCCCATGCCGACTTCGAGCACGACTATATCGCACTTTTGATTGTAGAAGTGCTTCATAGCTATCGCTGTAATCAGCTCGAACTCTGTGGGCGGCTCTGCCATCGCGTCTGCTATCGGGCGTATCTCGTCGGTAAGGCGCACGAGTTCGTCGTCGGCTATATGCGCTCCATCGACCTGGAATCTTTCGTTGAAGCGGATGATATACGGCGATATATAAAGCCCTGTCCTGTAGCCGGCCTTACGCAGCACAGAAGATATGCACGCGGCCGTCGAGCCTTTTCCGTTTGTCCCGGCGACATGTACGAATTTCAGCCCTTGCTCCGGGTTCCCGAGCGCGGCGAGAAGCTCCCTTGTGCGCGATAGCCCCGGTTTCACCGCTTGCCACTTTACGTTATGTATATACTCGAGCGTTTCAGTATAGCCCATCAAGTCAATCCCTCTCACATTGTTCATATAGCTCCAGAACCGTTTTCCCTAAAACCGGGTGCAGCTTCCAGGGGGCTATCTCGCACAGCGGCTGCAGTACAAAGTCCCTTTTGTGAGCTTCCGCGTGCGGGATTCTGAGCGTTTCGGTTGAATAGATTATGTCGTCGTAGAAAATAATGTCGAGGTCCAGTGTCCGCGGGCCCCAGCGCTCGGCTCTGACGCGGCCTTCGTCGTTTTCGACTTCGTGCAGCAACGCGAGCAGCTCCTCCGGCGTTAGCAGAGTATCCAGCTCCAGGCATCCATTGAGGAAGTCGGCTTGCTCCGTGTACCCGTATGGGGAAGTTTCGATTATTTTTGAAACTCTCGTTACGCTGCAGCCCTGCGAGCTGTCAAGCCTGCTTACCGCGCTCTTGAGGCGTGATTCCCTGTCCCCCATGTTTGACCCGAGGGCAATGTATGCGGTATGGCGTTCCCTCTCGATTTCAACTGATACTGATTCAAGATGCGCCATAACCGGCGCCCACGGTTTCTTGACCTGAACGCGGATTTTCTTAACAGGCCTATTCTCCGACAGCAGTTTTTCCGCAAGCCCTTCCGCCACGGTTTCAATAAGGTTGAACACGTTCCCTTCGACATACTGCCTTATTCCCGCGCATATCATGCCGTAGTCGACGGCATCTTCGAGCCTGTCAGACTTGCCGGCGGCGCGCAGGTCCGTATACAGTTCTACGGATATGACGAACTTCTGCCCCAGCACTTTTTCTTCAGGGAAAGCGCCGTGGTTCGCAAACACTTCCACGCCGTTTATGCATATTTTATCCATAAATAATTCTTTCCGCCATCGTAAGGGCCATGCGCGTCTGCTTTACGTCATGCACTCTTACGAACGAAGCCCCGCGCATGGCGCCGATCACCGCAGCCGCGAGCGAGCCTTCCAGGCGCTCCTCCACCGGCAGGTTGAGGGCAAGTCCGATAACGCTCTTTCGAGACGCTCCCAGCATTATTGGATACCCAAGGCTCTTGAGCATGTCCAGCTTGTTTATCGCCTCAAGGTTCATGGCATGTGTCTTGGCGAAGCCTATTCCGGGGTCGAGCATGATCTTGTCGGGCGGTATGCCGGCTCCAACTGCTATCCCGACGGACTCGCCCAAATCAGCGAGCATGTCGCTCATGAAATCCGAATAGTCTATGTTCACTCTATTGTGCATGATGCAACAGGAGGCTCCGCTTTCGGAGACGACTCGCGCAATGTCAGGATCCTTCTTAAGCCCCCAGATATCATTAACTAAAACAGCGCCCGCCGCTAACGCGGGCGCCGCGACCCTGCTTTTATACGTATCTATTGATACGGGGGTCTTAAAATGGCTGACGATCGCTTCGATGATCGGCAGCGCTCTGTCGAGTTCTTCCTCCACCGAGACTTCAACATATCCGGGTCTCGTCGATTCGCCGCCGACGTCGATGACGTCAACCCCTTCGCGTATCATCTCCCCGGCTCTTTTCAACGCCAAATCCCGCGTGCTCCATTTGCCGCCATCCGAGAAGGAGTCCGGCGTCATGTTCAAAATGCCCATTATATAGCATTTGCGTTTTGAATCGAATACGCTTGATCCAATCTTCATTACAGGGATATTGCGCTTAGAAACACTTTTTGCTTCTCAGGATCGTCTTTGAACTCCCCTCTCGTCGCCATGGTAATGGCCTTAGCCCCCGGTTTCTTAACGCCCCGCATCGTCATGCAGGTATGTTCGGCTTCAATCACGACCATCAGCCCCTTGGGGTTAAGGCTGCTCATTATCGCGTCTGCAACTTGCGTCGTCATCTGCTCTTGTATCTGTGGCCGGCGGGCAAAAGTCTCCACAGTCCTGGGTAGTTTGCTCAGCCCAGCGATTTTTCCGTCGGGTATATATGCGATGTGCGCTTTTCCGAAAAATGGCAAAAGATGATGTTCGCACATCGAGTAAAATACGATGTCTTTTTCTATTACTACTTCACTGCCCGGCGCGGAAAACTGCTTTTGCAGGTGCATGCCCGGGTCCTCGTCGAGGCCTCCGTATATATCGGCGCACATACGCGCTACCCTGTCAGGTGTTTCGAGCAGGCCTTCGCGGTCGGGATCCTCGCCGATCCCTTCGAGCAGCATCCGTACGGCGGCTTTTACTTTCTCTTTATCTACCATTGGTTTCTTAATATCCCCTTTCACTGTCAGGGCTATGGGTGTGGTCTGCGGACCGCGAGAAGTCTGGTGTCTGGTGTCTGGAGTCCGGAGTCAGACTTCAGCTTCTACCGAAGTACACAGGCCTGTATGCTGGCTTATCCTCATTATCCGTTGCCGCTTGCTCATTTTCGTCAGTTGTTGCAGCGGCCGGGTCTGAAGCGCTTTTCGCTTCCTCGTCAGCGCTATCGGCCGGCGACGGCGTATCTTTCAGATTGTCCCATTCGCGCAGGGTCTGGCTTATCGTTTTTCGCGGAGCTCCCTGCACAGACGGGTAAGCTTCCGGCTCGGGCGGGGCTTGCGGTGCCGTTTGCGTTGCCTCAGACTGCTGAGTCGCGGCATTGTGCTGCTGCGGTGTTCCCTGCTGCGGTGCAGCAGCCACCGTTGGCACGTGTTGCTGAGCTTGGGAGGTCTGCGGAGCCTGGGGGGCTTGCGGCGTCGCAGCAGCGGCCTGTTTGCCTGTTCCCGCGAGAAGAAAGGCTGCCGGCGAGACCGGTTTGCCGGTTGGCTTTTGCTCGATTTGTTGAGGCGCCGGTTTGTCAGCCGGAGCTGCCGGTTTGGCAGTCGGCGAATCGCTAACGGCTGTTATGCTGCTCGCAGCATTCTGAGATGCAGCGCGATCTGCAGGCGCTGTGTCGGCCGGTATGAAAGGCGCGTCGCCGGCGGCTGTGCCTGCTTCGCGGTTTGCCCTCGCGTACAATCCTGCTCCGGGATGATTCATCTCTCCCAGGACGCGCGACATCATAACCTCTGTCCTTCGCTTGACGTCCGTGCAGACGCAGGCGTATATCATGACGGCCAACGCCTTGCCGACCCGATCGCGGAACCCCGGCGTCAGGGCATCGCTTGCGCTAACGACTTTCTCGACTACCGCCTCGACGCCGCTGCGGGATAAGTCGTCTGCCTGCCCAAGTATCTCAAGCGCATCGCACAGGCAGTTAAACAGTTCGCTTTCTTTGATATAGTCCTTATCCGCCTCGTTCCCGGCGGCGTTGACATAGCTCATAAGCAGAGCGATGTGTTCGAGCTTTATGCACTCCTTCAAGGCGTTAATAATTAGAATCCTTGCAATATGCTTTTCGCCGTACTTTTTGCCTTTTGGGTTATCGACCCAGCCACGCTTGACCCAGTTTTGAATTGTGGAGCCTTCCAGACCGGTGACTGAGCAGACCTGCGAAAGGTTCAAGCCGCCTGTCGCCAGCAGAAGCATTTCAATTTTCGCATAACCTTTTTGGCCCTTTTCGAAGTATGTCGTCGTTGTTCCCGGTAACAACCTTTCTCTCAGATCGCCCATAACTATGTCCACCCCTCCGAATAATATCATGGTGCACTCATCGATGTACAAAGTACAAGGGTATCTTATCACAGGTTCGTGCGAACCTCAACGTGAAAATGAGCTAGTTTTCGGCAGTATTCCGGCAAATACGCCCAAAATCGGTCGGAATTCACTAAAAATCCACTTGTCACGTTATATTTATCAATATTATCCGCGTTTTCAGCGCATCCACCCTGCCGTGCTGTGCAGACGGGACTCGAATTCCAGTCTTAGGAGTTGTTGATAAATAATTTGCACATCTCGCCTTGTATTTTTGCCATCATACCTCGTTGTCAAAACTTGCAAGGCTCCAAGCATTACTGCGTTTTGACGCCTCGTCTGCTGGCAAAAATACTGTGGCAATTTTGTTCAACTTATTTATCAACAGCTCCTTAGTGAGATTCGGGTCCCGATCTATGATTCCGCTCCCTACGGGCAAGTTGCGTTACTTAATCTCGACTGTGGCGCCCGCTGCAGTGAGCTTCTCCTTGAGTTCGTTGGCTTCGTCTTTGTTGACGCCTTCTTTGATCTTTGCGGGTACGCTTTCGACAAGGGCTTTGGCTTCCGCGAGGCCGAGAGCCGTAATCGCGCGCACTTCTTTGATTACCTTGACTTTCTCTGCGCCGAAACTGGTCATAACTACGTCGAACTCCGTTTGTTCTTCCGCTGCGGCAACCGGAGCGTCGGAGCTGGCTGCAGGCGCTGCCATCGCTGCTGCTGATACACCAAACTCTTCTTCAAGCGCGTGAACAAGATCCGAGAGTTCGATAACTGTCAGAACCTTAATCTCTTCGATGAGGGCTGCTACTTTTTCACTTGCCATTTTAGTTTTCCTCCTAATTATTCTGCAGGCGGCTCTTCTGCCGGCTGTTCAACCGCAGTTTCGTTCTCTGCGGCCTTCTTTTTCGCTGTTGTGGTCTTTTTTGCGGTCGACGCTTTCTTCGCTGCCGGTTCCGCCGGGGCTTCCTCCGCTACCGGGGTCTCATCGGCGACTGCTTCCGCATGAGCCTCTTCCTCCGCTGCCGGGGCTTCCTCTACTGCCGGGGCTTCCTCAGCGACTGCGTCAGCAGGAGCCTCTTCAGCCGCTGCCGGTTCTGCAGGGGCTTCCTCCACTGCAGGGGCTTCCTCCACTGCAGGGGTTTCCTCCGCTGCCGGGGCTTCCTCCGCTACGTCTCCATCCTTTTCGGCTATTGCTTTGAGCACAATTGCCAGAGCGGTAATCGGCGCAAGCATTGTCCCCAGGACTTGAGCCTGCAGAATCGGCAGCGCGGGAATCCTTGCCAGTGAGTAAACTTCATCGACTGATAGCACACGGCCATCCATGAACCCGCCTTTGATCTGAAAATAGTTGTCCATCTTATCGGCGTGTTCTTTGATGATCCGTGAAGGCGCGACCGGGTCGTCGTAACTTACGGCCATCGATGTGGGCCCGACAAGAATCGGCGCGAGCCCCTCTAAGCCGGCGTTCTCGATAGCGTACCTCATCAATGTGTTCTTGACTACGGCATAATCGACGTTCGCTTCGCGCATTTTTACGCGCATCTCGGTATCCTCGATGACTGTAATCCCTTTGTAGTCCACGAGGACGCCTGCCTGGCTCTTGAGTTTGTCCGTCAGTTGCTGCACAACCTGCTTTTTCTGGTCGAGCACCCTTGCGTTTGGCATATTTTCACCTCCAAAACAGTTCATAAACAATAATGCCCTACCCCCGGAAGAGTAGGACAACGCAAGCATAACACCTGCATTCCTCGGCAGGGCTTAACGCTTTCGCTGCCTGCTGTCTTCGGTACGCCGGAAGAGATTATCAAAGAATCGCCGCTTTGTCAACAGTTTTTTTCATGGGATTTGCACAGTTTTCCGCGCGTTTCGCAGCAAAATAGCATTCTACCAGAACTGACCAAACCCCGGAACCATTGAAGCTTAACTACTCGTCCTTGCCGATGTACTTCTCACGTTGATAGCTGAACAGCTCGGCGTAGCGCTGCTTGTTCTTGATGAGCTGCTCCTGCGTGCCGTCCTCTACGACTCGCCCATCCTCAAGGACGATGATCCTGTCTGCGAGATGCACGTTCGAGAGCCTATGGGAGGTGAAGATCGTCAGCATGCCGTCAGTATGCCCGCTTAGCATCTCGAATATGTCGTTCTCCGCCTTAGGATCCAGGTTAGAAGAGGGCTCATCAAGTATTAAGGATGTGTGCCTCCTGAAAAGAGCCCTCGCGATCGACAGCTTCTGCTTCTGGCCGCCTGAAAGCTCGATCCCATTAGGGTCGAACTGCCGTGAGACGTTTGTGTTAAGTCCGTCCGGCGCTTTTTGCATAATATCGCCGCAGCCCGCGTCGCTGAGCGCGGCGGCGGCCG